>JANPOX010000637.1:0-5848 GCA_031428235.1 Bacteroidia bacterium
GATCCACTTGATTATGGGCTTTGCCCTCAGTACTTGAAGCGCTAAAAGAAATATTGGTTTTTATTTTTCCGGGACAAACCAGCAATACATTGATTCCTTTTTTTTCAGTTTCCAGACGCAAACTCTCGAAATAACCATGCAAAGCATGTTTGGCAGCCGAGTAAGAAGAACGTAAGTAAAAACCAAATTTACCGGCAATACTACTGATAACAACAATTTTTCCTGAGCCTCCTTTAAGCATAAATGGCAACACTGCTTTTGATAAATTGACGGCACTAAAATAATTGATCTCAAAGAGTGAACGCTCGGTTTCTGCTGAGGTTTCCATAACAGAAGAGCGTTGACTTTGTCCGCCATTATTAATGAGTATATCTATTTTTCCAAATTTAGAAATGATCTGTTGAACGTAGTCGTTTGCATTACTGGTTTCCGATAAATCAAAAGGAAGGATGAATGCATTTTTTTCATTTAAGTTAGCTTGTTTGGCTACTCGTAATAATTCTGATTCTCTTCGCGCAGATAAAATAATAAGAGCCTGTTGTTTACTACATTCAAAAACTAGCGCTTCACCAATACCTGAGGAAGCACCTGTGATCCAAATGACTTTATTTTTTAAATCGTTCATTATTTTGTTTCTGTTAATCAGGGCTAAAGCCTTTTAAATGTTAATCGCTTTATAACACCAGACTTAAGTCGGGTGTTATAAAAACACAGTATAGTATGGGATTAAGCCCTGAACTTATTTCTTTTCAATCAGTTTAATTACTTCCATTGTTTTTATTTCTCTGATGCAATGACAATCCATATTTTTTCTGCAATCACTGCAATCTTTATCAATCACTAAATAATTTGCTTTTGTTCCTATTGGTTTCCATCTACCTGGATGAATAGGACGCATCGGTGCATATAGGCCAATGGCTTTTTTGCCCAGTGCGGCCGCAATATGCAAAGGGCCTGTGCTTGCCGCAATTAACACGTCACAATGATTGATAAAAGCAATATATTGTTGTAATGATAATTTGCCGGTTAAATTGATTGCCTCGGGGTGCTTGGTAATAAAATCTTTAAGAAATTCGCCGTCCTGTGCAGTACCGCTAATGAAAATCTGGTGTTTGTTTTTATCCAATTCATTGATGAGATCAGAAAAATTGTCGAGACCCCATTCCCGCGCACTGCCTTTTGATTTTGGATGAAGAATAACTCTTTTTTTAGAATGATCTATTAAATCCTCAAATGATTTTTCTAACCCGGGAATTTTCGTGAATCCATATCTGCTGGCTAATTCATCCAAACTGAATTCCTGATTAATTCCCAATGGTGTCAATAATTTAGTATTCAACTGCGCTTCGTGCAAGTTTGAATTTTTGCGCGATAACTTAATTTTAATATTACAGGTAAACCAATGCCATAAACGATTTGTAGTACCAATTCTATTTTCAATACCCACTCTCTTAGCTAAATAGGCAATTTGTTTAACCGGAAAAACATGAATGATATGAGTGGCTTTTAATTGTTTAATAACTACTATTTGTTCCTGTACATTCAGTTTTAAAATATCATCATAACTTAGAAACTCATCCACATGTGCTGATAACAGAATCACATCTTTCGTATAGTTTCTTCCTAAAAAAATAATCCGGCTTTGTGGAATAAAATTTTTGATGACACCGGCCATTGGCAAAGTTAATACCACATCACCAATGCTATCAGTGCGGCTGATTATTATAACGGGATTATTTTGCAAGCGCTTGTTGTTTATAAAGTTCCCGGATTTTTTTATATTTCAAATACGTAGCATAGGCCGATATTTTCGAAATTAAGTAGCCTGCTTTTCCATCTAAAAAACCTAAATGTAATATATAATGGTCCATAAATTTCGCGATTGGATTAACAAGTAATTTAAAAAAAGGCGCTTTCTTTTTTGCTTCAACAAATGCTTTGGAGGCAATGTTAGTAAAGTACTCTACCTGTTTGTAATGGTCTTCCCGTGTATAGTAACTGTAATGTAAAATATCTCCTTTTAAATGCTTTGTGTTTTTATCGCCCGCTTTTAGCTCGTATTTATCGTGAGGGTTAATGCCTGTCCATGAACCTTTACGACTGTCCCATAAACGCATTTTTGTATCAGGGTACCAATTGCAATGCCTCACCCAATGTCCGCAATAATTAGTTAAACGGTTCATGTAGTAACCGTCATGCGTCCAGTTTTGTTTAACCTCTAAAATGGATTTTTTTAATGTTTCATCCAGGGCTTCATCCGCATCTAATGATAAAATATATGGATTTGAAGCATAGGTGATGGCTCTGTTTTTTTGCTGAATATGACCGTCAAAAGGATGCTCATAAAACTTAACACCAAAGGATGCGCAAATACTCTTGGTATTATCTTTACTAAAAGAATCCAACACCACTATTTCATCGGCAATACCTTTTACGGATTCAAGACAACGGCTAATGTTTTTTTCCTCGTTGAAAGTGATTATGACTACTGATAATTGTGGCACATGTTAAAGATAATAATTTTATATTTGTGACACATGAAAAAAAGCTTCATCAGTAATATTGCTGGTTCTAATTGGATCTATTTGATTATTATTTTATGTCTGTTTCCATTACTTTTTTTTAAATTGTTCAATGCCGGGTTTATGTGCTGGGACGACGCAGACTATATTTTAGAAAACCAGTATGTTCATGCTTTTTCGGTTAAAGATTTTTTTACCCGTTTTTATATCGGTAATTATCATCCTTTAACAATGGTTAGCTTTGGTATTGATTGGCAACTTTTTGGAAATCAAGCAAAGTGGTACCATATTGAAAATATCACCTGGCATATGTTTAATGCCATACTGGTTTTTTATATTGGAAAAAGATTTTCTTTAACTTCATTTTATGCCTTTATTTTGGCGGTTGTCTTTGCTTTTCACCCCTTACAAATTGAAACAGTTGCTTGGATCGCTGAACGGAAGAACCTTTTATACGCCTTCTTTTTTTTAATGGCAATATTGTTTTATTTCCAGTACAAACGATCGAATAAATCCTGGCAGTTAATTTTGGTTTACTTTATGTTTATTTTTTCGCTTTTAAGTAAGTCATCAGCGGTTACCCTGCCCTTGGTGTTTATTCTTATTGATGTATTTATTTTTAACGAAAACTGGAAGAACAATATTAAAAGGTATATCCCTTTCTTTTTAATTTCTATTAGTTTTGGTTTAGTAAATTTAGTTTCTCAATCGTCAGGAAAATTTATTTCTACAAGCCATAATTATCCATTAGTTGAAAAAATAGGAATTTTTGGTTATGGTATATTTCATTATGTCGCCTCATTTATTTTCCCCGGAAACTTATCTGTCTTTTATTCTTATCCTAAAAATCTCGGTTCTATAGCCATTATTGGAATCATTACATTACTACTACTAATAGTGATTATTTATTTTATGATTAAGCTAAAAAAATCGCATGCTATATTTTCTATATCATTTTTTTTGGTTAATATTTTTCTAGTACTTCAAATCATTCCTTTCGGAGATGCTATAACCGCAGACAGATACATGTATATTCCCATTATCGGTTTAAGCCTTCTTTTTATTCATCTCTTTATAAAATTAAAGATAAATAAAATGTTTCTGGTGCTTGTTGTCATCGTTCTGCCTTTTTTATCTGTAGTAAGAGCTTCCTTGTGGGAAGATAATATTGTGCTATTAAAAAATTCTTTAAAAAGAGATCCAACTTCTATTATACCATTAAATAGTATTGGAGTAATCTATATGGAACGTAATGATTTTAAAAATGCTTTTTTTTATTTAAATAAAACAATTAGCTATTCGCCAAATTATTACAAAGGCTACTATAACAGAGGCTTATTAAATGGTAAGATTGGAAATTATAAGAATGCCATTGGTGATTTTAGTAAAGCCATTGAGCTAACGGATTATTATAAAGCATATGTTGGAAGAGGGAACTCCTATTTAATGCTTAAAGATTATTCAAAAGCTTTTTCAGATGCCGAAAAAGCAAATTCTTTAAATAAAAACAATCCAAGAACTTTGTTTTTATTAGCCAATTGTTATGATGATCTAAATCAACTGGAGAAATCGATTTTATATTACAATCAGGCCATCGCTTTAAATACAGAAGATCCAAGCTATTATTTAAGACGAGCTATAGTTTACGGTAAGATGCAACAATTTCAGTTATGCTTAAAGGATTTGGAAATCTGCACAGAGTTAGATAAAGATTATGCGGAAGCCTACTATTGGAAAGGAGTTGTAAAAGTGAATATGAAACAGAATCCATGCAATGATTTGAGTCGTGCAGTTAATCTTGGTTTTGAGGCCGCACAGCAGCCTTTGGCTAATTATTGCAAATAGTAATCGGTTTTTGATAAACGAAAATTCTTTAGTTTAAAAGATAAATGAATAGTTTTTTATTTACTTTGTAATGTAATCATGAACATAAAAGCTTTAAATACCTGGATCACTAAAGATAACGAACCATTAATTATAGCTGGTCCTTGCGGAGCAGAAACAGAAACACAAATTTTACAAACTGCGAAAGAACTTTCTGAAATTAATCGTATAAAATTATTCAGGGCAGGTATTTGGAAACCGCGCACAAGACCTAACGCTTTTGAGGGAGTTGGTGAACCTGGCTTAATTTGGCTTACTAAAGTTCAAAAACAGTTTGGTTTAAAAACAACGGTTGAGGTTGCTAATGCGCAACATACAGAATTGGCTTTAAAACATGGTGTGGATGTATTATGGATCGGTGCCCGAACAACAGGTAATCCATTTAGTGTGCAGGAAATTGCTGATGTGCTTAAAGGGGTTGATATTCCTGTCTTTATAAAAAATCCAATACACGCTGACTTACAATTATGGCTGGGTGCCATTGAGCGACTTTCCATTGCAGGAATTACTAAACTGGCAGCGATTCACCGAGGATTTCATTACGCGGGTAAAACAAAGTATAGAAACAAACCACTTTGGGAAATTGCCATTGAACTCAAAACACTTTTACCTGATCTGCCTATCATTTGCGATCCCAGTCATATTTCAGGGAACAGAGAATTAATACATAGTGTTGCTCAAAAAGCTTTGGATCTCGGAATGAATGGATTAATGATTGAATCTCACATTGATCCTTCAGTAGCTTTAAGTGATGCTCAACAACAATTAACACCAGCCGCTTTAAAAGAATTACTGGATCAATTGGTTTATAGAAAAACGACTTCACAAAATCCTGAATGTCTCGATAAATTAAATCAGTTCCGAAACATGATCGATGAAGTGGATGATGAGCTAATCAATGTTTTGAAGAAACGGATGAGTATCATTGAGCAAATCGGTCACTATAAAAAAGAGCATGCTATTACCATTTTTCAATTGGAAAGATGGCAGGAAATGTTACGTTCCCGTACTCAATGGGCAGAAAAATTAGGTATTTCAAGGGAACATACAGAAAAATTGTGTCAGTTATTACATGAAGAGTCTATTCGTATACAGACAGAAATCATGAATAAAAAATAAAGATTAATCGGTCACCCTCTTCCCCAATATAATCAGGCCTCGCTCGGCATCACCCATATTTGCAATTTTTGGTAAGTGTGCCCATTTTTCAAAACCCATTTTATAAAACAATTTTAAACTTGGTTCATTATGATCGAAAATAAAACCAAGTAAAGTTTTAATTTTTAGATCTGGGCAAACATCAACAGCTTTCTGTAAGCAGATTTTTCCTAAACCTTTTCCTCGTGCACTTTCTTCCAGGTAAATACTCACTTCAACTGTTCCATCATAAGCTGGCCGACCATAAAATGAATTAAAGCTCATCCAGCCACTATATAAGCCGT
>JANPOX010000638.1:0-5055 GCA_031428235.1 Bacteroidia bacterium
ATCGGACAGATCTACTAAAGCTGTAAATAAGTGGAGGCGCTCGGCGTTTGGATCTAAGATTTCTATATCTTCAATATCGTTTGAGTGCCAATTGTAGTAAACTTCAACAAAGTCTCCTTTTACAATGTATAGGTTAATAAAGTAACCAAAATATTTTATTCTTGTAATATATTCGCCGCTATAATTTACAATCTCTATGCGTTCATCAAGTGTGCAGGAATAAAACATATTTAGATCAAGTGCCATTATTATAATCTTTTGGTTCTGATTTCAAAGATAGTAGCGGAAAGAGTGCTCACTATTCATTATTCGGTAATATAGGGTAAACGATAGCTGTATTTGTATTTCTTTTTGTATTAGAAAAACAACGATGAATGTTTATGTTTGAGACAAGCAATGTTTTTTTGGAAACGAAAATTCATTATACTAGGTTAGAAGAAAAGGTTTTACTTTAAAGGCATCCTGTATATTAGAGACAGTTGAAAAAGAAGTCCATCTGAAAAATTTTTATTCAATTGATGGCGATCGTCATTAATAAAAGTTAATGGAAACGCAAGATCCGTTTTATCATCATCATTATATACCCGATATTTTCTGCCCAAAGAATGTCCAACCTTTGTGAGGAATAGTATGTTTTTAGGTAAATTAAATTTCAGGTATCCGTAAATTTCATTCGTAACTCTTGATAAGTAGGTGCTCTTCAGTCCGGGAGAAATGTTAGATAAATGATAAGAGCGTGTTTGTCCGTTAAAATTAGTGCCAATACTCATGAATTTGATGAGACGATAATTCACATCAACAGATATCGGCAACATCGCATTGAATTCGAACTTTTCGTTTTTACTTAAATAATACATGCCTAATAATGGCACAAAGAATGGGCCGAAACGTTCACTGTTATAATATAAACCGTACCTGTAATTTAGGTTTTTACTGACGGAATATTTAAACACGGCAATTCCACCAACTTGCATGTCTTTATCGGTGAGCCTTCCAAAATTGGTCGCTAGTTTTGGCAACAGTACTAACGTGGTAGAAAAATGTTCATTAAAATTATGGTTGAGCCCAAGTTTAAGAGTTACGCCACTTATACTTTGCATGGTTTGATCCGGAAATAATTTAGTCTGGATGTTTTCGTAGCTAAGACCAGTTAATAGGGCTGATTCATCATTTAATTTAATGGGTATTGAAAGATCTGCTCCGTATTCATTCAGTACCGATTGGCTCCTGCTTGAATCAAAAGTATTAAGCGGAGTTGTGCCAGTATTAAGTTTTATGAGATCAACGTAGTTTTGTGCCTGTGTATTTAATATAACGAGGAACAAAAATGCTAAGCCAAAATAGTAGGGTTTATATGTATGGGCTGAAGACAGGTTATTTGTTTTATTATTCAATAGTAAGGGTAATTTTTGGTTGTACAAAAAGCAAATGAAAATTTCGTAAAAGTATTCTGCAATGGCGCGGCATTGAACTTTCTCTTCTTTTTTATATATCATTTTCCTGAGGATCCCGGCAAGAAGATGCCGGCTTCTTAAATATATTTTGAAAACTTCGGAGCAATTTCTCATCCGATTTTCAGAAACTCGTGTAGGTAAAAGAAACGTCCTCGAATAGTCTAAAATTTTCCAAAAAGCTGTGCTGAAAACTTCTGTTTTCTTCGTTAAATTTAAAAGATGGAATAAAACGAAGCTTGGTTATTTTCAAAATATTAATACAAAGCTGTGAAAAATGAAACAAAATCTTAAGAATCATGTAAGGTCAAGTGTAATGTGAGGTTATAACTTTACCATATAACATCAAAAACCATAGCCATGAATAATTATCTACAAGAAAGAAAGAAAGCTGTTTTCACGAACTACAAAACCACTCGTACAACTATTAGTTTAAATAAAGCCATTGCAGAACAAAAAAATGTAATCGATACTTCTTGGGCAAATAACTGGTTAGAACAGGTTACAGAAATGAAGAGCGAGTCTGCTACGGTTAACCAAACCGTATTCAGAAATAATAAGCTCATTATTAAATGGTGGGAAAACTAGGGAAAAGTATCGATTAAATATACTAGTAAATAAAAAAGCCTGTTTTTCAAAGAATTACAGGCTTTTTTGTTGTTTACAATGTGATCCACAGTGACTTTAATTTAAACCAAATTCACGAGGATTTACGTGATTTATACGCTTTGAAGGCTATCATCAAGATATAGTAGGAAGGCGTCAGGTGGCGTAAATTTGGCGTAAAATAGCCTCAATTTTGACAGATACTTGATGTTTTTGGAAATCAAAGTGTATATCTTTCGCGAAGTCGCTTCGCCAGAATTGGACTTAGGCGATGTTAGGTGATAGCAAAACGCACATAGTTTAAACACAGCTTAAGTGTCTGCCGATAAGTTTTTGTCGTTTGAACGTTCGCTAGATGAACTTAGTGTTTTTTTATTCGACCTTTTGGGAAACCGAAGGCGAGAGAAGTTAAGATTGGAATAACAAAAATGCCATTCGCCACCTGCTTGTTCAATTGAGCTAATTCAAGATGTGCAACAAATCTGAAAGAATATAACGAAAAAATGAAAATCAAGGATTTATCTTTACAATAATTATTCTGTCCATGATAGTTACTGTTATTTTTATTTCGCTTTTTTAAGCGGGTTACCAAAAAGTGTTAATATTATTATAAGATTGTGTTGCGTATACCATTTTATAATACTTTTAATTATTCCCGTATATGAAGCATTCTAAACAACTGGTTTTCTTATTTACGTTTTTGCTTGCTTCACAGTACGCAGTCTATTCACAATGCGCCATACAAGGTAGCTTAACAGACTCACTTAATTCACCTGTTACTTTTATCCCTATAGCGCTGCGGAACTTTGCGGACAGTACCATTATAAAAGGAGTAATCAGCGATGGTGACGGTAACTACTGTTTTGAAGGGATTAAAAATGGAAACTACCGCCTGAGCATTTCTGCCATAGGCTATAAAACATTTTATTCCGGGCAGATAAATTATGACAGTACTGTCCCGGTGATTATTCCACCTATCAGATTACAAACAAACGGCATCAACCTGAATGAAGTGTCAGTTGCAGCGCAAAAGAAAACCATCGAATTCAAAAACGGCAATGTTATTGTTAACGTCGAAGGTACTGCCCTCGCCCTGGGCAATACGGCTTACGACCTGTTATCGCGTTTACCCGGTGTGACTGTTTCGGGGGATAATATTTCGATACAGGGCAAAAGTGGCGTAAAAATATTAATAGACGGAAAGCTGCAGCAACTATCCGGACAGCAACTCATGAACATTTTAAAAAGCATGAATGCTTCACAAATAGAAAAAATAGAAGTATTAAAAAAACCACCTGTTAAATATGATTCGGAAGGCACCGCTGGTATGATCAACATTAAGACCAACAAACTAAAAGTGGTTGGGTTCAGCGGCAACGTGTTTGGCAGTTATTCACAAGGTTTCTACGGAAATCCGTCCGGTGGATTTACTTTAAATTACAAAGGCCGCAAGGTTAATTTCTTTTCGGGCTTTACGGCCGCCAAAGAATGGAAACATGTCGTGGAAGAATTTACCAACAAATACAATTATAACTCCTCCACTGAAAACACCCTTCAATCAACCTTCATTAATAAAGAGCATCATCACTCTGAGACCTATAACCTTGGTGCCGACTGGTTCATTAATAAATCCAATTCCATTGGAATAAAAATGAACGGCGCGTTCGGAATGGGAAACCAAACCCAGATCGCTCTTTCCAACTTCAGCGATACAACTCTTGGGTATCAAAACCTAAATCTTATATCTCAGAAACCAAATCCATGGATTTATCCAGAATTTAATATCAATGCCGAACACCTTTTTGATACTGTGGGAACGGTACTTCATTTTTCCGCCAACTATAATCCATACTGGGATATCTACGCGGCCAATTTCGATAATCGTTATTTAGATGCCGGTTATAATGATGTAAGCACACCCAGCATTTTTAAAACGTCCAATACCCTTACCTTTAATAATTCTTGGGCAGTACTCGACTTTGAAAAACAATTTAAAAAAGAACTGAAATTCGAAGCCGGCCTTAAACACAGTTACCAGGAAATGCAAAGCGACTATTATTTACAGAACCAGAACTTTACTACCGGGGAATACACAGTGGACACTGCTTTCAGTAATGTCTTTAACTATATACAGAACATTAGCGCCATCTATTTAAACTTTAATAAGCAATATAAAAAGTTTTCATTCCAGGCAGGATTAAGAGGGGAAAACACCATCATACACACCCGTAGTAAAAACATCGGCCCGGGATTTGACCGTCAATACTTTAATTTATTTCCCTTAGTAAGTATCGAT
Source organism: Bacteroidia bacterium (assembly GCA_031428235.1). Classification (GTDB taxonomy): domain Bacteria; phylum Bacteroidota; class Bacteroidia; order B-17B0; family Aurantibacillaceae; genus UBA4416. The sequence continues at coordinate 4,354 of JANPOX010000638.1, forward strand.
TACAAACGGAACGACAATCATGCATTCTCTATTTCCTACAACAAGCGCGTGCATCGCCCCGACTATAATTCCTTTAACCCTTTTGTTACGTTCATCAGCACGCAGACAACGCAAAAAGGAAACCCATTTTTAAAACCGGAATATGCCCATGATATCGGCTTGGGTTACTCCTATAAAACATGGTTGAACCATGGCGCTAATTTTACAAGACTCAATAATACATTTATGGGTTATACTGAGCAGAACGATTCCACCAGGTCTTATGTGCGTAGCGTTACTAATTTAAATTATACCGATGTTTATTCATACGGGATATTTATACAAAAAGACCTTTATAAATGGTGGTCCTTAAATTTTGGCTCAAACGTTTTTAATGTTAATACGCACGGCGTTGTAAATAATCTTCCATTTAGCTATTCCACTACAGGAGTTTCATGCGATCTTTTCAGCCGGTTAACACTTCCGAAAGGCTGTTCAATTGAAGTGAGGGGCTTTTACCTGAGCCCGTTTTTAGAAGGCATATATGATATCAAATCAAGGTCAGCAATAAATGTGGCTTTAAAAAAAACATTCCTGCATGATAAATTATCTACGACCATCGCGTTTAACGATATCTTCTGGGGTGAGGTTAGAAATGCCACCACTCACTATCAGAACCAGTACATGGTTGGACGCCAGACCTACGATACACGCCGCGTGATC
>JANPOX010000639.1:0-5151 GCA_031428235.1 Bacteroidia bacterium
TCCACAAAGATTAAATCAGATCATTAAAAATTTATTATCAAACTCCTTTAAGTTTACAGAAAAAGGAGAAGTTGAACTGAAGATTTATAAAGCCAACCAAAACTGGAAACCTGGTACACCAAGTCTTGATAATGCAGATGAAGTAATTGCGTTTGAAATTTCTGATACAGGTATTGGTATTTCAAAAGATAAGCAGAATATTATTTTTGAAGCCTTCCAGCAAGCTGAAGGTTCTACGAGCCGTAAATATGGCGGAACTGGTTTAGGATTATCCATCAGTCGTGGGTTATCTGATTTATTAGGTGGAACTATAGAGTTGGAAAGTGTACCAGATCAGGGAAGTAAATTTACATTATTCCTGCCTGTAAAAGTGTCCGCAACTGTTGAGAACAGACAACTTGAAATGGAAAACAAAGCTATTGTTAAAGAAGCAATGAAATCGGGTCCGGATAGTAATTTTCATGCATCAGAAATTGAACAATATTTTGTGGATGTTATTGGTGATGACCGAATGAATATTCTTCCAGGGGATAAAGTATTGCTAATTATTGATAAAGACATTGATTCTGCCAAAATGATGCTTGAAAAAGCCCATGAAGAAGGGATTAAAGTAGTTGCAACCACAAAGGGAAGTGATTTGATTGATTTCATAAATCAATTCCATCCACGGGCCATTATTTTAAATCTTAATTTGCAGGATACTAATGGATGGAAAATTATGGACAGGCTTAAAAATGATTTGACCTTACGTCACATTCCTGTTTATCTTATTTCAACACAGGAAGACAAGGATAGTTCATTAAAGCGCGGTGCAAGAAACTTCCTTGTAAAACCAATTAAAGAAAAAATGTTGAAACATGTTTTCGATGATATTTCTGATTTTTCAACAAAGAAGGTAAGAACACTTTTGATCGTTGATGATAATGTTCAGGAACTTGAAATGGTTGATAATGCAATTGCAGCCGAAGATGTGGAAATCACTACTGCGAAAACAGCGAAAGAAGCAATTAATTTAGTTCGTGAAAAGAATTTCGACTGTATCATACTTGATTTGGTATTACCAGATGCTCAAGGTCTGGACATTATCAAAGAATTAGAAAATGATAAATCTGAGCATGAAACTGCTGTTATTGTTTATTCTGCAAAAGATTTAAATCTTAAAGAAAAACAACGACTGAATCAATTTGCAAACAGCATTATTTTAAAAAGTGCACATTCGATGAATCAGTTAGTTGATCAAACAGCATTATTTCTTCACAGGGTGCATAAAGATCTTCCTCAGAAAATGAAAGATACCATCGATACTTATTACTTAAGTGACGATTGCCTTACTGGTAAAAAAGTATTGATTGTGGATGATGATATGCGTAACTTATTTGCATTAACGACTGCTTTAGAAAGATTCGGCCTAAAGATAATGAATGCAGAAAGTGGTCAGGAAGCAATTAATAAGTTGGAAGAGAACAAAGATATTGATATTGTTTTAATGGACATTATGATGCCAGAAATGGATGGTTATGAAACTATGAAACGAATCAGGTCAGAAGAAAAGAACAGAGACATGACGATTATCGCATTAACTGCAAAGGCAATGAAAGGCGACAGGCAAAAATGCATTGAATCGGGTGCTTCTGACTATATTACAAAGCCAGTTAACGTGGAACAGCTATTGAGTTTAATGCGTGTTTGGTTAAAATAATTAATGTTACTTAAATGGAAATAAATTATCAGGTAAAAATTTTAATGGTGGATGACAGGAGTGAAAACCTGTTTGCCCTGGAAGTTATTTTAGCAGATAAGAATTATACTTTTGTTAAAGCTACTTCAGGTAAAGAAGCATTAAAAATTTTACTACAGGAACAGGACTTTGCTATTATTTTAATGGATGTTCAGATGCCAATCATGGATGGTCTTGAAACAGCTAAAATAATAAGAGAAAGTGACAAGTTTAAACATGTTCCTATTATATTTCTTACGGCCAATATTGATGACCCTGAAGATATTTTTAAAGGATATGAAACGGGTGCTGTGGATTTTATGGTTAAACCATTATCTCCTGATATTTTAAAAGCCAAAGTTTCTGTTTTTGTTGAGCTCTATAAAAAGAATCATGAATTAACTCTTCAGGGTGAACACATGAAACTGCTCAATGATCAGTTAAAAAAGCAATCTCGTTACGTACGAAGTTTAATTGAAGAGAGTCTTGATCCGATGGCAACCATTAACCTCGATGGAAAGATTACGGATATGAATGAGGCTCTTGTGAAAATCACCGGGCTTGACCGTGAGCTTATTCAGGATACTGATTTCGTTAATTATTTCACGAAACCAAAAATTGCCAATGAGCTTTACATGGATGTATTTGAAAAGGGCTCGGTTGTAGATTATCTTCTTGTAATAAAACATAAGGATGGAAAAATCACCGAAGTACTTTGTAACGGATCAGTTTACAAGGATGAAAAAGGCGATGTAGTTGGAGCAGTTATTGTACTTCGTGAAAAATTACTTTCAAAATATTCACGAAGTTTAATTGAAGCGAGTTTAGACCCATTAATTACAATTAACTCTGAAGGAAAGATCACTGATATGAATGAGGCGCTTTCCGAAATCACGGGTATAACACGGGAAAAAATTACGGGAACAGATTTTTTCGATTATTTTACGGAACCTCAAAAAGCCAGAGAAGTTTACGAAGAAGCTTTTGCAAAAGGATTCGTTGTTAATTTCCCTCTGACTATACGTCATAAAACCGGAAAGTATACGGATGTATTGTTTAATGGTTCCACTTATAAAGATGATCGTGGAAATATATTAGGTATTGTAATTGTGGCTCGTGATGTAACGGCGCAAAAAAGATTTGAAAAAGAATTGATTGAAGCTAAAAGCAAGGCAGAAGAAGCGATGCGGGCAAAGCAGCAATTTTTGTCAAATATGAGCCATGAGATACGCACACCATTGAATGCAATCATTGGTTTTACAAATGTTATTACAAAAACGCAATTAGATGAAAAACAAAAGGAATATATAAATGCCATTAAATCGTCAGGCGATTCCTTAATTGTATTGATTAACGATATCCTTGATCTTGCTAAAGTGGACGCTGGAAAAATGACTTTTGAAAAAGCTCCTTTCAATTTACTCGATTCCATTTCTTCCATAACTAGATTATTTGAATTAAAAATTCAGGAAAAGAAAATAGACCTGGTTAAAGAAATGGATCCAGCTGTTCCAGAAGTTTTGGTTGGCGATTCGGTACGCTTACATCAGGTATTAATGAACCTAATAAGTAATGCAATTAAATTTACATCACAAGGTAAAGTAACTGTTGGAACAAAATTATTGAGCGAGAACGATGAAAAAGCAACCATAGAATTTTTTGTTAGTGATACTGGAATTGGTATTCCGAAAAATAAAATGGTAACTATTTTTGATAATTTCCAACAGGCAACAGAAGGAACCACAAGGTTATATGGTGGTACTGGTTTGGGTCTTTCTATTGTAAGACAACTTGTGGAAGCCCAAGGGGGAAAAGTGTTCGTGACAAGTGAAGATGGTAAAGGATCAACTTTCAAATTTATTTTAAATTTTACAAAAACGGATGAAGTTATTAAAATTGATGATGATAAAAATGGTGAACCTGATACCACTGCAAAAAACATCAAAATTCTGGTTGCAGAAGATATTAAATTCAATCAGCTGTTAATGAAAACTGTTTTGGAAAGTTTTGGTTTTTCAATGGATATTGCTGAAAACGGAAAGGTAGCAGTTGAAAAAATGGAACATAATTCATATGACCTTGTTTTAATGGATCTGCAAATGCCTGAAATGAATGGTTTTGAAGCTACAGAATATATCAGAAAACAATTAAAATCAGATATCCCTATCATAGCTTTAACAGCTGATGTAACAACAGTTGATGTTGAAAAGTGCAAAAGTTTTGGCATGAATGATTATATCTCTAAACCAATTGATGATAAGTTATTATATAAAATGATTATGAATTATTCGAATTCAGGTAATCAACAAAAAATAATTATGGAGAACGGTGTAAATAATGAAAATAAAAAACAGCAACATATAAACCTCGATTATTTAAAAGAGCTTACTGCCGGTAAACAGGAAGGTATGATATTAATGATTAAGGCGTATCTTGAAGAAACACCTGATCTTATTAAAGCAATTAAAGAAGGGATTGATAAAAAGGATTGGAATTCCGTAGGAAGGGCTGCGCACTCTATTATCCCATCGTTTTCTATGTTAGGTATGGATAAAGAATACGAAACTGCTGCAAAATTGATTCAGGAATATACTACCAAAAATGAAAATCTGGAACTTATTAGTGGTTTGTTTTTGAAAATAGAAGATGCCTGTACACATGCTATTAAAGAGTTGGAAAATGAGTTAGCTTTTTTAGAAGAGATCCATTAGATTATCTAAACAATAAATTCTTCTTTTTGGCATCTTGAAACATGCTCTCACCGAATATACTAACTAATAAATAGCCCTTCATTTACATTTGCATCAACTAAAATTAATATTAATTTAAAATCAAAAAAAATGAAAAAACTAATGATGATTATTTCGCTTGCAGTCTCCAGTTTAATGAATGTAGCTATTGCGCAAAAACCTGCAGTAGTTGTCAGCGATAAAACGGGTTGGCAAAAAATTGGTGAAACAACAGTGAAGTTCGAAAAAGAAACAGATGAGATTGTGGTTATGGGTGCAGATAAATTTGCATCTCTTAAATTTAAAGTTACCGATGCTGCAATTGACTTGATTAATGCTGATGTTTATTACGATAATGGATCATCAGAGAAAATAAATATCAACATGCCATTAAAAATAGCTGGTGAAACCAAAGTATTTAATATTAAAGGCGGAGAGCATGATTTGAAAAAAGTTGTGTTAACATATAAAACACTTCCAAACGGAAAAGATAAAAAAGCACACGTTGAGCTTTGGGGCTTAAAAACGAATGCTGATAAACATAAATAAAATTAACCTATTATAGGCATAAAATGCTGTTTGTTTAGGGAGAAAACCATTTCACAAATTAGTGTGAGGTGGTTTTTTTTATAAAGTTTCTATTGAACAAAACATATTTATTAAAGTTATTTCAAATTTTATATAATAATATTTTTTCATTTCACT
>JANPOX010000640.1:0-8407 GCA_031428235.1 Bacteroidia bacterium
CCCTGCTAACCATCCTTGAAATAAACTGATGAAACCTCCACCCATAATCATCATGATCAGGTAACTTGAACCCTGATTTGTTTGTTTACCTAAGCCTGAAATAGCTAAGGTATAAATGCAAGGCCATAAAGTAGAACAGAAGAGGCCAACACTAATGAAAGCATAAACACTTAATAAACCTGTGGTAAGCATTCCTATGATCAATGCGGTAATCCCACAAGCAGAATAAATTAATAACTGGCGGGCAGGATTTCCTTTGCTTAACATATCAGCAGCGATCATAAAGAGTATTACAAATGAATAAGGATAAAATGGTGTGAGATCATGTCCGGCAATTAAATTGGCTAATAAAAATACACCAAAGGCTGCAAATGGAATTGCAATACGTAAAATTAATCTTAAGTTCTGAGGAAGATTAAATGCGCCTACTGAGCTTGTCCATCGTCCAATCATTAAACTTGCCCAAAACAATGAAATGTAAGGCGCTGAATTTTCAGTAGGAATTCCTGCGTGTTGCTTCATGTAATCTGGTAAATTGGATGCCGTTGAGACTTCAACACCTACGTACACAAAAATGGCAATCATTCCCATCCACAATTGAGGATACCTGAAAATACTTTTTCCTTCATGAGTAATTTCTTCCAAATCACCCTTAGGCTGTTCGATTTTATTTGGCAAGGATGAAAACTTAAAAAGAACTGCAACAATTAAAAAAGCCAAGCCAAGAATAAGATAGGGAAATTTAACAGCCGATAAATCACCTAAAGCATTATGATCACTAACAGAACCAAATATGGCAAAACCAACTACCAATGGGCCAATAGTTGTTCCGACATTATTGATGCCTCCTGCCAAGCTAAGTCGTTGAGCGCCATTTGCAGGATTACCCATCACAATGGCTAAGGGATTAGCAGCTGTCTGTTGTAGAGAAAATCCGAGAGCTACAATAAATAATCCTGTAATCATTAAAGGAAAGGAAACCATTTCTGCGGCTGGATAAAACAACAAGGTGCCAAAAGCAGAAATAACCAAACCCAGCGAAATTCCGTTCTTATATCCAATCCTGTTCAATATATCTCCACCGTTTAGTTTTGAAATAATCACATAGATGATAGATCCTACGGTATACGCCACATAAAATGCAAATGAGATCATCTGACTTTGCCATTGCTCCAAATGCAATTTATCTTTAAACACCGGGATTAAAATATCATTGCTGGCGGCAACAAAACCCCAAAAGAAAAAAACGGATATTAATGTTATAAAAGCTGACCGGTTAGTTTGCATGCAAATAGGTTGTTAAACACGACAAGTTATATATTTACAGTGTATTATAATGTTTCAAAATTGGCACTTTATCAACACTTTGTTTTTTACTACTTATTCTAATGATTTATAACGTTTAACTCATATAGCTTACTTTTATCCTATGCAATTATTAACGCCTACTCATTGGAAAGATTACGAATTACTCGACTGCGGTGATTTTGAAAAACTGGAACGTTTTGGTAAATACACTACAATAAGACCGGAGCCACAGGCTGTTTGGAAAAAAGTATACAGCGAGAAAGAATGGGAAAAACAAGCGCATGTAAAATTTGTTCCTAAAAGCAGCTCCAGCGGAGAATGGAAAATGCTAAACAAAATGCCTGAACAATGGACCATTGAATATGGTTTGCACGAAGAAGGAAAAGGTTTAAAAGATACATTGACATTTCGATTAGGTTTAACTTCGTTTAAACATGTTGGTATTTTTCCGGAGCAAGCCTGTAACTGGGATGTGATTTATAATTACCTGAAGCCTTTAGCGAAACCAAAATTTTTAAATTTATTTGCCTACACTGGTGGAGCAAGTATTGCGGCGAGAGCAGCAGGAGCAGATGTAACACATGTAGATAGTATTAAACAGGTGGTGAATTGGGCCAACGAAAACATGCAGAAATCCAACCTGGATAATATCCGATGGATGATTGATGACGCCTTGAAATTTGTAAAAAAAGAACAGCGCCGCGGAAATTTTTACCAGGGAATTATTTTAGATCCTCCTGCTTTTGGACACGGGCCAAACGGAGAGAAATGGAAACTAGAAGATAATATCCTTGAAATGATGGATTGTGTGTTGCAAATACTCGACCCTCAACAGCATTTACTCATCTTAAACGCTTATTCATTAGGATTTTCGGCTTTAGTACCTGAGAATTTATTAAGGCCTTTCGCTATAAAAAATAAGTCAGATTTAAGTATTGGTGAATTATACCTAGATGCAAAAAGCGGCGTAAAATTACCACTTGGTGTATGGGGTAGATTAGCGAAAAAATAATTTATTTCTTCTCTGACTCTTTAATTAGTTCAATTTTTGATCCCCCGATTGGGAGCAATTTTGATTCTCTTAAAGTTTCGTTCCATTTTATCTGGATACCTTTTAGCTGCATATCTCCTGCACCAGCAACCTCGGCATACACTAATGTAAAATCATCCTTTTTGCCTTTTTCCAGAATCATTGGTTGATTTTTTTTTGAGTTTGCGTTTTCTTTTCCGTTAGGCATTAAAGCGGAAGCTTTCAATGGATTAATAATACCAACGCCATCTCCAACGTACAGGCATTCAAATTTCACCGCGGATTTGTCTGTTTTAAGATCCGCTTTTTTAAGTGTGCAGGTAAAGTTTTCTACCGTAAAATCATTTTTGCTGGCAGGTAATTCAAAATTCGGGATAGAATAAACTTTGCCTCCTGCAGATGCCTTGTAAATTCCTTTAAATTCTATGCTGAATTTTTCTGATAGCATATCAACACCTTTAAAATCAATCACTTTGCTTTCTTCTTCATTAGGAGCAACAACATATGTTTTATCAAAACTTAATATTGTTTTATCTCCAGCGAGGTAATTAAACTCTGTAGGCTTTATTAATAAGTAATCATTGGTTTTATTAAATATTTTGATCTTAAACTTTGCTTGTTTGAGTGATGCTATAGCGTCAATAATGTAAATTTTATAATCATCTGTTTCAACTGTTGCTTCTTTATATAAATATTTCAGATCTTCCTTTGCTTTGTTTTCTTTTGCTTTGTCTTTTTCCTGTGCCACTGCGCAGCAACCGAAAAATAAGGTAATGATCAATAAAAAATGTTTCATACTTAAGTTATTTTAGATAAACAAATATAGCGGATAGATGGAATTAATCAATTAGAATCACATTTTTATTTACTGAAATTTTTGTTAATTTTGGCTATGCACATTGATATCATTACGGTTCATCCTCCTTTGCTGGAAAGCCCGTTCAGCCATAGTATTTTGAAACGAGCTATAAATAAAGGTTTGGTTACTGTGAATGTTGTGGACTTAAGAAACTACGGCATTGAACCTCATAAGAAAGTAGATGATTACGCTTTTGGTGGAGGCGCGGGAATGGTGATGATGATCGAACCAATTGCGAACTGCATCAATGATTTAAAAAGTCAACGCACTTATGACGAGATCATTTATATGACTCCTGATGGAGAGACTTTAAAACAAACTACCTGTAATCATTTATCGACTTTAAAGAATTTTATTATTCTTTGCGGCCACTATAAAGGTATTGACGAACGCATTAGGGAACATTTCATTACCAAAGAAATTTCAATTGGAGATTATGTATTAAGTGGTGGCGAATTACCGGCAGCGGTTTTATGTGACGGAATCATACGGTTAATACCGGGAGTATTAAACGATGAAACATCTGCATTATCAGATTCTTTTCAGGACAATTTATTATCGCCACCCGTTTATACAAGGCCGGCAGACTATAACGGCTGGAAGGTTCCGGAACTTTTAACCAGCGGCAACACGAAAAAAGTGGAAGAGTGGAGGCATGAACAATCTTTAGAGAGAACAAAGTTAAGGCGTCCTGATTTGTTATTATAAATCTACAAAGATTTTATTTTTTAGGCTTAGTTTTCACTTCTTTTACGGGAGCCACATATTTTATATCATACAATACAAAATTCTTGATTTGCTCCGGTTTAAAATCCGATTTATCAAAAATGGTTATGCTTTCCTGAATAGTTTTGTTTCCCGGAGAAGTAATTTCAATTTGATATTTACCAGGAGGAACAATAAAAATATATTTACCCGTTAATTTATTTACAGGCTTAGCGTCCAATTCTTCATCTGTCTTTATATTTTTAATGGATATAAATGCATCGATTTCTTTTCTTAAAGTATCAGCCATAACAACATTACCTATAAGAGCAGTTTGTTGTTCTTCAACAGAATTAAAAATTATTTTATAAATATCTAGATCACCTAAACCTTCTTTACGCCAGGTAGAAATATAGCCATCTCTACCATTTCCACAAACCGAAAACATCATATCGTCATCCGTTGTATTTATTGGATAACCTACATTAGTTGGGGTGTTCCAGTTTTTTAATTGTTCGTTCCAGGTAGATTTAAATATATCATAACCACCCATAGATGTATGCCCCTGGGAACCGAAAAACAAGGTTTTACCATCATCTGTAATTTGCGGAAACGCTTCTTTATATATGGTATTAATATTTTCACCTAAGTTTTTCGGAATGCCCCAATCTCCATTTGGTAAACGTTTGCTATAATATATATCTGTTTCTCCTAAACCGCCCTTTCGGTTCGATACAAAAAAAAGAGTGTTGGCATCGCTTCCATAACAGCCTTCTGCTTCTAACATATCTGTATTTATGGGATCATTAAAAGGAAGGGGCTTTGCAAAGGATTTTGTTTTTTGAATTTCGGTGTGAAATAAATCTCCCGGAAAATCAATATTATCAACATAAAACACCATGTTTTTTCCATCAGGAGAAATACCAACACATTGTTCATCTTCACTTGTATTAATAATGGGCCCCATGTTTTTAGCCGGAGCCCATACCCCATTTTGAACGGTCGATGTATAAATGTCAGAGGTGTAATAACCATTGAAGCTTCTTATTTTTCCTGGATTTGCGTCCCTTCGGGAAGTATAAAAGAGGGTTTTCTCATCCTTTGTAACGAAAGGATAATAATCTGCAAACTTGGAATTTATCTCTTTTCCCAAATGCTCAAAGCTTACGTTTACAGGTTTTTTAATAAGCGCTTCTCCGTTCTCACATGTTTCAATATAATGATCAATTAATGGAAATAGTTTGGAAGATGCTTTTTCTCTATACTTATTGTAGTAGTTTTTCGCATCCTTAAAACGATATGCAAATTGATAAGCTTTTGCCATTTCCAATAACAACTCATTTTTATAATTGCCCTCTTTATAACATGCTTCCAGATAAGGAATGGCTAAGCTTTTATCAGTGTAAATATTAAGATAACACACTGCGATTTGGTGTTTTAATTCATAATCGTCTGGGTATTCTTTTTCGTATTTTTTAAATTGCTCTAAGGCTTGTATGTAATTTTTTGCATTAAAAAGCTCGCCGGGCGTTGGTAATTCACTTTGGCCTTTACTGTTTTGTATAAAAACAATATTGGTTAGTAGAATTAAAAACAATAATGAGATTTGACGGCTAGGCATTTAATGTGACTTTATAATTATTAAATTTAATAATTTAAACGGAGTTTTTCCAAAAATGAAAATTTAAATTTTGATTACTCAGGCTAAACAAACATTGGCTTGTTAATTATTCCTTTTTTAAATGCGGTGTGCTTTTTATATTCAGCTTATTTTAGATGAATACAAAATTAAATACTGTGTCAAATAGAACTACCACACAAAAATTAAAAACGTCTGCCGTTACGGTTGTCATAAGTTTGGCACTGGTTTTATTCATGTTAGGTCTTTTGGGTCTGGTAGTGATTAATGCTAAAAAATTATCCAACCATATTAAAGAAAATATTGGCTTCCAGATTGTGTTGAAAGATACTACGACTACTGCTGAACTGGACATTTTAAAACAAGAAATCAGTTCTTCCGCATTTACTAAACAGGTGGATTATATCAGTAAAGATGAAGCCGCTAAAAAATTACAGAAAGATTTAGGTGAAGACTTTATAACTTTTTTAGGTTACAATCCTTTACTGTCTTCTTTGGATGTAAAATTAAATTCTGACTACGCAAACATTGATAGCTTAACGGGCTTTGAGAAACAAATCATGCAAAAGCATTTTGTGAAGGAAGTGATTTATCATAAAGACATGATCAAACAGGTCAATGATAATGCCAAGGTAATCAGTATTTATATTTTAGTATTCAGCAGTTTATTGTTGATTGTAGCGATTGCTTTGATTAATAACACCATTCGGTTATCCATTTACTCAAGGAGATTTTTGATTAGGACCATGTATCTGGTTGGCGCAACCCAAGGTTTTATTCGCAAGCCGTTCATTATGAAAGGCATCCGTCAGGGTGTGATTGCAGGACTGGTAGCCGGATTTTTACTGGCTGGCTTTTTGATATTAAGCACAAAATACATTCCTGATCTGTTACAATTACAGGACCCCAATTTATTAGCTGCTTTGTTTGGGTGCATTGTATTATTGGGGATTTTGATCTCAGGCCTAAGTGCTGCACTATCGGTGAGCCGGTATGTAAAATTAAAAACGGACGATTTATATTTTTAAAATCATCAGGATACGACACACATATTTTAAAATTAGTATTTTAATCGGTGTGTTATGTTTAAGCGTTCTTTTCGCTTTTCGAAAACAACAACATTCTGTTTTAGTTGTGCCAACTGGTACTACTATTTCAGAGCGGTTCTTACCACCTCCAAATTATAAAAGAGGATACTCTGAAAAAAATTCTTTTGCGGAGTTTTTGCGAAACACCGCACTAAAAACTCATGGTACTTTAGTGCATTATTATAATGGCATCGAAAAACCTAATAAAGTAGCAGTGGCGGTATTAAGTTATGATGTAGGAAACAAGGATCTTCAGCAATGCGCGGACGCCGTAATGCGTTTGCGGGCAGAATTTTTATATAATACCAAACAATACGAAGCATTGCATTTTAATTTTACCAATGGTTTTAAAGCTGATTATAATAAATGGAGAAATGGTTACCGGATCTCTGTGAAAGGCAATGCGGTTAACTGGATCAAAACTACAAAAGAAAGCCAATCCTATGCATCATTTAGGGAGTACCTGAACATGGTGTTTAATTATGCGGGCACCGCTTCATTGACCAAAGAATTAAAACCTGTTTCTTTATCACAGATGCAGATCGGTGATGTGTTCATTAAAGGTGGTTCTCCGGGACACGCTGTTATAATTGTTGATATGGCTGTAAATCAAACGACTAATAAAAAAGTGTTCATGATTGCTCAGAGCTATATGCCGGCGCAGGACATTCATATTTTAATTAACAGAAATAAGGCCTCCATTTCTCCATGGTATGAACTGGAAGAAAATGCAATTGAAATTGAAACACCGGAGTGGACTTTTGAAGGCAATCAATTGAAACGGTTTTAAAAACAAAAGGCCGCCTTTTCAGACAGCCTTTCAAAAGGGTAAATGAAGGGGCTCGAACCCTCGACCCTCGGTACCACAAACCGATGCTCTAACCAACTGAGCTACATCTACCATTTGGGGCTACAAATGTAATAAAATATTTTATTAGACGAAAAAATTGAAGGAAAAAGTTTTTGTCAGTTTTTGGCAGTGCGAGCGGACAAGGAATAGTTATTTTACAGACTCCTTGCTGTAATTCACCATATAGTGTAAGCCCACAGATTCTTTTCGTTTAATGGAGTGCTTGATGATAAGGTAACCAATGCAGATCAGGTTACGTAATTCACATAATTTTTGGGAGAGGGTGGTTTTTTCGTAAAGTGCTTCGTTTTCTTTGTATAAGATTTCCAAACGGTCAAAGGCACGTTTTAAACGGAGTTCAGAACGGACAATCCCAACATAGTTGCTCATGATCTGCTGAACTTCCCGCTGTGATTGGGTAATGAGGATCATTTCCTCTGCATTTTCAGTCCCTTCTGCGTCCCAATTAGGAATACCTTCTTTAAAATTAAGCTGCCCTAATGTTTCAATACCTTTTTTTGCGGCGCGGTGTGCAAACACCACTGCTTCTAATAAAGAGTTACTTGCTAAACGATTCGCACCGTGCAAACCTGTGCAGGCGCATTCGCCTACGGCAAATAAATTTCCGAGAGTAGACTGCCCTTCCTTATTAGCATAAATACCACCACATAAATAATGCATCGCAGGAATAACAGGAATCATTTTCATAAAGGGGTCTATTCCCAGCTTCATGCATTTTTCATAAATATTAGGAAAATGTTCAATGAAAGCTTTCCGGTCAATGTGCCGACAATCTAGGTAAACAAAATCCTCTCCGCGTGTTTTAAGTTCATTATCAATGGCTCTGGCAACAATATCGCGCGGCGCTAGAGATAAGCGACCATCGTATTTATGCATGAACTCTTTGCCATCCATTGTTTTTAATACA
>JANPOX010000641.1:0-15495 GCA_031428235.1 Bacteroidia bacterium
ACGGTGCTGTACCAACAGACACTTGTAAAGCTATTTTATCTTACAAAGGTATTATGATGAAAAAACACTTATTAGACGGTGTTAAAAAAGGTGCGTTAACAGAAGCACAAGTTGAAGAGCGTTTTGCTAAATGGGTAGACCAGAAAGCAAGCAAAATCAGCACTAAAAAAGATAACTTATCAGCTGCTGAGAAAAAAGCGATTGCTGATAAATTTAAAGCAGAAACTGTATCTAAAGATGCAAGAGCAGCTAAAATTGCAGCTAAAACTGCAGTGGTTGAAGCAGCTCCTGAAGTTGAAGAAACTCCAGCTCCTGAAACAGATGCTCCGGCAACTGAAAACACAGAAGCATAGTTTTAAACTAAATACAATAAAAAAATCCCCGGTATATAGATATCGGGGATTTTTGTTTTTGGCAAACGTATTTAGTTATCGTGAATAATGAACCTGTTACTTTTATTCACTACTACACTCGAATTAACATTAAGCCGTCACCCTGAACTTGTTTCAGGGTCTGCCCTAATTTTAAGTCTAAATGGCAAAAAACAGATGCTGAAACATCACGCCAAGGCGTGACAGCATGACTTCAACATTTTAACTTTGCACCGACTTACTTCCCTAAAGAATTCAAACCATCAACCGCAGGTTCATAATTTGGCTTGAGTTGCAATGCCATATTATAATCTGCCATGGCATTGTTCTTATCTTTTAATTCCTGGTAACAAGCGCCACGGGCAAAATAAGCTTCCGCATATTTTGGGTTGGCATTAATCGCGCTCGTAAAGTAATCAATGGCTTTAAGTGGGTTTTTATTGATACCAAATTCAATAGCTCCTAAGTTATACATGGAAAATACATGTGAAGCATCAATTTTTAAAATCTGATTATAGATCTCAGCTGCCTCTTTTATTTTACCCTGATCCTGATATAATTTTGCTTTGGCATAAAGTGCTTCCACGCTGGCAGGGTTAATAGTCAGAGCATTATTATAATATTCGAAAGCTAATGCATTTTTCTTAGCCGCATAAATTAAACCAAGGTCGAGGAAAGCACCAAAGTTTTTATTATCTTGTTCAATAGCAGTTTCAAGACTAGATACAGCTTTGGCAGTATCGCCCATTTCTTTATAAATACTTCCCTTCAGGTAATATGCTTTTGCAAGGTTCTCATTTATTTTTAAAGCTTGATTTATCTTTACAAACGCATTTTCATATTGCTTCACAAAATAATATAGCTCACCAAGCTTTAATAATCCATCTGTATTTTCCGGAAATTTCCTAACTACTTTTTCCAGAACATCTTTCGCATTTCTGGTTTCATTAGCAGCAAAAAAAATATCAGCCTCCGTTAAATAGTAAATTGCATTGGTACTATCTATTCTTAAAGAACGTTTTGAATCATTGATTGCTTCTTCAAACTGTCTGAACTGCATATAAATTCTGGCTCGCTCATTATAAAGATTAGCATCATCAGGTGTTTCCAGAATTTTTTTATTTACCGCAGCCAATTCAGGTGAGTTAATCACTTTTAATAATGAATCGGTACGCTCTGAATTTTCAATAACTGTTTCAGTAGCAGGTTTACAGGAAAATAGAACAATTGAAAGGGTAAAGAAAGCCAGTGTTTTTTTCATAGATAAATTATAAATCATTAGCGTTCGCAATTAATTCTGCGACATCCATAACTTTTGTTTGATCTTCTTTATTAAAATGCTTCACTCCATCTGTCATCATAGTATTACAAA
Source organism: Bacteroidia bacterium (assembly GCA_031428235.1). GTDB lineage: Bacteria > Bacteroidota > Bacteroidia > B-17B0 > Aurantibacillaceae > UBA4416. Next base: position 1,744 of record JANPOX010000641.1, read on the forward strand.
ACGGACAACCTACTGCGATTACATCAGGGTTATGAGACAAGGCTTCTTCTGCACGTTCATTATTAACTTCTTTATATGGCTGTCCCTCCAAGTCATTCTGGCGGGCTTTTTCAGACTCTTTAAACATTTGCGCACCACCTGCCCCACAGCATAAACCATTAGCTTTGCTGCGTTTCATTTCAACCAACTCTGCATCTAATTTTGAAATCACATCACGGGGTGCTTCATACACATTGTTTGCTCTTCCTAAATAACATGGATCATGAAAAACAATTTTCTTGCCTTTAAATGCACCGCCCTGTACTTTTAATTTTCCCTCATCAATTAATTGTTGCACTAATTGTGTGTGATGAATCACTTCATATTTTCCCCCTAATTCAGGGTACTCATTCTTAATAGTATTAAAACAATGCGGACAACCCGTCACGATTTTTTTTACATCATAACCATTTAAAACAGTAATGTTCTGCATAGCCTGCATCTGAAATAAAAACTCATTTCCAGCACGCTTCGCCGGATCTCCCGTACAGGATTCTTCAACACCAAGCACCGCAAAGTTTGCGCCAACATGGTTTAATATACGGACAATTGCTTTAGTGATTTTCTTAGCACGGTCGTCGAAACTACCGGAACAGCCAACCCAGAATAAAATATCAGGCGTCTCACCGTTAGCGATCTTCTCCTGCATTGTTGGAACTTTTATCGTTGTGTTGCTCATAATCTTTTAATTTTCGTTAATCCAATTTGCTCTGTCAGCCGGACTAAACTGCCATGGCGCACCATTATTTTCAAGGTTAGAAAACATTCCATTTAATTCGTTTGGCGCAGAACTTTGTTCCAACACTAATTGCTGACGTAAACCCATAATGATTTCCAGAGGATCAATATTTACAGGACATTCCTGAACGCACGCGTTACAAGTGTTGCATGCCCAGATCTCTTCATGTTTGATATAATCTCCTAATAAAGTTTTTCCATCATCAACAAAAGTACCACCATTCTTATCTATGTTCTTTCCAACCTCTTCCATCCTATCTCTGGTATCCATCATGATTTTTCTTGGCGACAAAGCTTTACCTGTTATGTTCTGAGGACAAGCAGCCGTGCATCGTCCGCATTCAGTGCAGGAATAAGCATCCAATAAGTTTTTCCAATTCAAATCTGTAATATCCTTTACCCCAAATTTTATAACAGCATTAGGATCGAGGACTGGCTGATAAGCAGGATCAAAATTTGGTTTTACAACATCTGTTACTTCAAATAAATTATCGAATTGTCCTTTTGGTTTTAAATTGGAGAAATAAGTATTTGGAAATGCAAGAAGAATATGTAAATGCTTAGAAAAAGGTAAATAGTTTAGAAAACTAAACACCATAATAATGTGTCCCCACCATCCAATGCGCTCAATTACATGTAAACCAGCATCCGGCATACCACCATAAATCAATGGACCTAAATGACTGCTGATAGCAAGGCCAAATGTACGGTCACCTAAATTCTCTGCATGCGATTGTCCTCTTGAATATAAAACTTCATCAGCGCCATTCATCATAAAAATAAAACAGATCAAGATAAATTCCATGATCAGAATAATATTCGCATCTAATTTGGGCCACCCATTCAATTCACTTTTTACTAAACGCGGTACTTTTAATAAATTTCTCCTCGCTAAAAATGCGATTGTTCCAATGAAAGCCAAGACTGATAATATTTCAATAAAGCTAACCATGAAAGTATAAAAACCTCCTAACGATGCTCTGAATGCACGATGATTCCCGGTAATTCCATCAAAAACAATTTCAATCAACTCAATTTGAGTGATCACAAAAGCTATATATAAAAATAAATGTAAAATAGCAGGGATTGGCCGAGTAAACATTTTCTTTTGTCCCAGGGCAACCAGTATCATTGTTTTTAAACGTTCGCCTTTATTATCAGTAATGGAAATATCTTTTCCTAATAAAATATTACGACGGATTTTTTTTGCATTGATATAAAAAAAAGCAGATGCTCCAACAAAAAAAACAACAAAGATGATTGATGAAATCATAAAGGAAGTAAATTATAATTTAGGTTTATTTTTATCTTTTCTGCCAAATACTGAAATATGAACATAGCGTTCCGGGTTTATACGCAGATCTTTCATTAATTTATCCAGATCCTCACTTGCTTTGTTCAGATTGTTATATAAAGAATCGTTTTTTACCAGTTTCCCAAGGGTTCCTTGCCCTGAATTAATTTGTTTTACTAATTTATTAAACTCAGCCAAAGTTTTATCAGCTTCATTAATAGCACTTTTTAAATTTGACTTTGCTAAACTGTCTGATAGGGTACTGAAATTACCGATGATGTTATCAATCTTTCCTGTATTCTTTTCAAGCATTCCGGCCAATGAATTTAATTTCGTTAAAATACCGGATATTTTTGCTTTTTCGGAAGCCACTAAATCATCTAACTTATACGCAGTTTGCTCTAAACTTTGAATAGCGAGTTTAATACTTTCAAATGACTTGCTTAAATTTTCACGTGTTTTATCGTTTAATACAACTTGAACAACCGTCATGACTGAATCTACTGAAGACAATAAACCTTCAATTTTTTTCTGAAGCGGCGCTAATTGCTTGCTGACCGCTGTTTTTAAACCTTCTTCAGTTTCTGCAACTAATGTATCTCCTGATTGTACAAATTCTGTTTCGTTGCTATAAACGACTTCAACAGCTTTTGAACCTAACAGATCAGAGCTTACTGCCCTGGCTATAGAATGTTTTGGGATATTTACATCTTCCGTTAATAAAAACTTAACCAATACACTATATTGTCCATTGCTTGTTGGAATTAAAGAAATCTTATTGATTTGGCCAATTTTAAAACCATTAACCAAAAGCGGATTGGCTTCAATTAGCCCATCAATTTTCGGATAAATGGCATACAATTCATATTTTTCGGAGAACAAATTAGTTCCTTTCAGAAAATTAATTCCCCAAACAAATAAGCCGATGGCTGCTGTAACAATAACGCCTATTTTAAACTCTTTAGAAATCTTCACAACTAAAATTTTGAAGCCCTAATATACAGATTTTTTAAAAAAGAAAGGTGTTTTTTATTGAAACGCTAAAGGATTCCTGTAATTAGCAAAATGCGTGAAGCATTGATTCTTTTATAACCCGCGGCTTACAAATCAATGAAAAACAGTAATATATCCTTTTTTTGTTATTTTCTCGTTATCTGAACATTCATCATTATATTCCAAGACCCAAAAGTAAGTTCCGGCAGGTAACGCCTCATTCTTAAAATAACCGTTCCATCTGATGACTTTTTTATTGTCCGCGGCAACTTTTTGTCCCCACCTGTTATAAATAGCAAAATTTAATTCTGAGCCATCCTGACTGCCTAAACTGATAATGTCATTTACACCATCACCATTAGGTGTGATCACATTAGGAATTTCAAAATCACTGTCAGATCCGATTTTTCCAGAAACCAAAATAGTATCTGAATCAGATGTACCACATGCGTCTACGAAGACCCAGTAGCTGCCTGAATCTGTGACAAGGATTGACGATGAGGTTGAGCCGGTAGACCACAAATAAGTGGCTCCCGGAACATCGGCACTTAACATAATGCCTTGTGTGCATTTAAGATTCCTGTCCGTTCCAAGGTCAACTGTTGTTGGACTAATAGACGAGCTTACCAGGATTGTATCTGAATCACCGGCGCTGCAAGAACTTACGGCAACCCAATACTGGCCGGGTGAAGAAACTGTAATGGAAGAAGTGGTTGCACCTGTTGACCATAAATACGTACCTCCGGGGAAACCTGAATTCAATACAACACTTTGGTTGCAGGCAATAGACATATCATTGCCAAGATCTATAGTTATCGGATTATTCAAAGCGCTCACTATGAGGGTATCTGAATCAGTTGCGCTACATAAATTTACTGTCACCCAATACTGACCCGGCGAAAAAATTGTTATTGATGACGTTGTGGCTCCCGTTGACCATATATAGGAAGCTCCCTGTATTCTAGAATTTAATATCAGGCTTTGGTTACATGCTATACTGGTGTCCCTACCAAGAATAACCGTAATAGGATTGCTAACATTGCTAACCTGGATCGTATCCGAATCTGTTCCTCCGCATGCCGAAACCGTAACCCAATAATTACCGGGTGTTGTAACAGTAATCGTTGGGCTTGTTGCACCGGTAGACCAGATATAACCAGCACCAGGATTTCCCGCATTCAATATTGCACTCTGGCCACAGGTTAGCGAAATATCATTTCCTAGATTTACATTAGTAACAGAGGTGCTTGTGTTTTCAGGTATCACAGCGTTATACTTCAAACCAACACCCGCAATACCTCCTGTTGCTCCGTAACTGGTATTATAACAGGACGACCAGGTATTCATATCCAAACCTGCTGTTCCAGGCAACGTTTGTATAGTAACATTTGCAGGAGTTGAAGCATTTGAAAGGCATATGATTCCGGTACCGCCGCCACCGCCGGGGCCAAAACAGGCAGAATAACTTGTGTTCTGCCCGCCACCGTTTCCTCCGTTAGCACTCATGCTAACAGCACTTGCATAATTCAACACGTTCATTAAAATTGCGCCACCCGCACCGCCACCACCGGAACCATCGCCAATACTGTTAGGAACTATTACCTGGTTCGGAGCATGGGACAAAATACTCTTCGAATTTCCATTGATGGTGTTTGCGGAAATAATAACGATACCGCCACCATTTGTTCCTGGTGTTCCAACGCCATTGTTATTATCGGAACAGCCTCCACCCCCGCCAAGAAATAATTTATTTCCCGAATAATTTAAATCATTTCCACCGGTTCCTCCAACAGGAGTTGCAGGGCAAAAATTGGCCTGCTTACCGCCCAAACCTCCTTTTGTATAATTACCACCACCCGCTCCACCGGTATTATGTTTATTGCCACCGCCTCCGCCATTACCTAATGGTCCACGTCCACCGTTCCTTTGTACCGATACCTTCGCAATCCCTTCACCTTTTTCAGCTCCAAATCCGGAAGTAACCGGATAAAAATGATCCTGGTAACCGGAACCACAACTTCCATCAGGGTTTTGGCACATAGTACCTCCTCTGAAACCTTTACCGGAAACATCAATGTTACTGTTTAGTGTTAATGTACCCGACACTTCAAATACCAATACACCACCTGCTAATCCATTCCACGGCAAACATGTCAGAGAAGACCCAACGGTTGCATTTACATACTGAGGGACTCTTATTAGTTGCACATAACCAGAGATAGTATAATTATTCAAAACAGCTTTTTGCAGGAAAACAGAATTTCCTGTAACAGTTGAAATGGTTGCAAATTCATAGTTACCACAATTATTATAATTGGCTATCGTTCCGAAATTTAATGTATTGGAAGTATCAATCACTGCACCTTTCATTTGAATGAGCAGAACGCGTTCGCCAGCCGAAAAGCCGGAGGAGGAAACAACATCAATTTTATTACAATTTATTCCAGTAACTGGCGTATATATATTAATTACACCACCAATAGTCTGGCCAAATACTTTTATATAAAATAAAAAATAAAATATACATAAAGTTGTTTTCTTCATAAGAATCAAAACTAAGTAAAAAACTTATATACTTACAGAAAAGATAAAACTTGTAATATTATTTTTTCTTTTCATTCCCTGCCTGTCCTGTTTTTTTGTTATAACCATAGGGACAATGTTTGCAGCCATTTTTACAACAGTAACCCCGCCTCAGGTGATATTTTTCCGTGAAAACTATATAACCTTCCGGGCTATAGTAAAAATCTTCCGGATCCAACTCTTTCTTAAACATTGATACAAAGATATTGTATACAAATCATTTTTTAATTATAAATTTGAAAATATAAAGTCTTATTCGATGATTTCTTATTCACCAATTATTCATCAAATTACCTACAACGATTATGATATTGGAGTATTACGACTAGATTTACTACATCCGGAAATTTCAGGGAATAAATGGTTCAAATTAAAATACAATTTAGAACAGGCGGCAAAAGAAAACAAAAATACGATCATTACTTTCGGAGGCGCCTTCTCTAATCACATTGCCGCAACTGCCATTGCTTGTAAATTAGCGGATTTAAAAAGCATTGGTATTATAAGAGGAGAAGAAACTTCATCCAACAATCCTACTCTTTCCTTTGCTAAAGAAAACGGAATGGAGTTATTGTTTGTGAGCCGGGATGAATACTCACAAAAAAAAGACAGTGGTTATTTACAAAGATTGAGATACATGTATCCCGATGCTTATATTATTCCTGAAGGAGGCGATAATAAATTAGGTTTAAAAGGATGCGAGGAAATTCTGACAAAAGAGATGTCGGATTATTCAACTATTTTTTGCGCATACGGAACCGGAACTACTTATAAAGGAATTTCAAAATCATTATTACCACATCAAAATTTAGTAGCCATTAATGTATTGAAATTTGAAACCATTGCAGAAGAAGCGCAAACAGAAATATTAAATAATTATCACTTTGGTGGCTACGCTAAACACACTCAAGAATTGCTGAATTTCAAATATTGGTTTGAAGAAACCTATTCCATTCCTTTGGATTATGTGTACACCAGCAAATTATTTTTTGCAGTTTTTGATTTATTGAAGCAAAATAAATTCAATAAAACACAGAAAATTTTAATTATTCATTCAGGGGGATTACAGGGAAATACTGGATACGAAAAGCGTTATAACCTGAATCCTAAGCGCCATGTAAATGATGCCCAAGGGTAAACCTGCTTCACATCGTAAGAGCCAGTGTTAGCATATTTTGCAGATAATTTAAAAAACCCAACGCCAAACCCCAATGTGCTTGTCATTTTTTTTCCACTGCTTCTGAAAATACCATTTTGAATTTGAAAGGTGAGTCCTTCAATCCCTCCCAAGGTCATATCTTTGCCATACCTTATCCGTGGACCAAAATAATATTTTAGTTTTGGCTTTAAATCGTGATAATAATTTACATCAACGCCTGTTATAAATCCTGTACCAGTGTTTCTTTTTACATTGCTATTGGTAGTATTATTTGAAGAAGTTGTTGACGTGGTGCTGCCCGACGAAGAATTTGTATTAGAAGAGTTTTCAGCTAAAAAACCGAGCCCGTCATAAGTTAAACTAAAAGGTATTTTAATACCCATGGATTTATTCGCCAATAAACGTTCGTAGGAAACAGTTAAACGTCCTAAAATTAATTCAGGTATATAAAAACCCAAAATATTATTTCCAAGTAATACTTCTTCTTTTTTCCATTCCGCCATTTTTCTATCATTGCGCTGCTGTCTGGTTTCATTGAGTTCGGGAGAGGTATTATAATTTACCTCATTATTCATTACTTTAAAATCAGTAGCGGCCTGTTCTTTACTAAACATATAAACTGCGCCGGATTGATATTCGGCTAATAAAACATCATTCTTGGATAGTGTAATCAAAGGTGCATTGACCGAATCTTTATAACTGATTGTTTTTTCAGAAATAGCCATGATTTTACAAGGAATAGTTTTTCCGTTTCTCAAAAAAACTTTATCCTGAGCAACAGCACTTGCTATTACAAAAAGTAACATCAAAAGAAAGATATGTCCTTTGTTCTTCATCTGATTTTTAAAACCTGTACCCAAAACAATAACCTAAATAAACTTTCGGAACTCCCATATATTCCGGCTTTAATTCCACAGAATTTATAGGAGCACCTATTGAACCAAATATTTTAAAATTAAAATTAGGAGACACTTTATATACCCAGCCATTTGAAATCATGATCGCTAACTGGTAAGCACTGGCATCCTCATATGTTTTTTGATTATTTGCCAAATCCACCACGTTTTTATAATCATAACTCATATACTTGGCTAATAAACCCACAAAATACTGAACTCGTTTTGTATTGCTGGGCATAAAATTGATTCCAAAACCGGCATCATATTTTTTTTTCGCATTATCTTTTGAGTCTGCAATAAATAAATTTAATCCACCCATGCGCGAGTTAAAACTGTATCCTCCTAAAAAACTTAATGATAAATGATTTTTACAAAAGTCCCTGTCATACATTAAAGTTACATCGCCATTAGCTAAGGCCAATGCATTAATGGATAACATATTATTGTTCAGGTAATATAAATTAAACTCTTTTTTTTCTGCGGGATTACCTTTTCCCATTGGCTTTGAATTCTCTGAAGGCCTAACATAACTTGGTATGGGTTCTGTTATTGGAGCAATCGTCTTTGGGTTATTATTGATCACATCAGTTGAACCGTTAGAGTATTGAATCAAAACCACATCAGATTTAGAAATAACATAAGTTGGCCCCTCCAGATTATTAAAATCCTTATACTTAATTTCCTTCGTATTTATTTCTGAAACCTTACCTAGTATTTTATTACCAGATGTTGTATACAAAACATCCTGACTGAATACATTCGTACCCGATAATAAGAAAACGAAAAATGTAAAAAAAAGCAGTCTCATTTATTTTGAATAACAGGTTAAAAATATACAATATATATGATAAAAACACTTTTATTATGAATAGATTAGCTTGTATAATTCTAGAATAATTGGGGCAATTTCATTACTTTAGTGGACTTATTGAAGTATATGTTTAAACTTAAAAATTACATTAATGGCGGGCTAGAAGAACCTATCTCCGGCCAATATATTGACAATTACGATCCGTCACGCGGAATTGTTTATTCACTAATACCTGACAGTGACGAGCGTGATGCAGAAAAAGCCATTATTGCGGCTAAAGAAGCTTTTAAAACATGGAGCGTGACTCCAAAAGAAACGCGTTCAAAATATTTATTAAAAATTGCTTCGTTAATTGAAGACCAGTTGCATGATCTGGCAATTGCGGAAAGTTTAGATAATGGTAAACCTTTGCATTTGGCAAAAACAGTTGACATACCACGAGCAGCCGCTAATTTTCATTTTTACGGAACCGGTATTTTACATTACGCCGCCAATGCGCATAGCATGGAAGACACTGCTATTAATTATACTATTCGCCAACCTGTGGGTGTAGCGGGCTGCATTTCTCCGTGGAATTTACCATTGTATTTATTCAGCTGGAAAATTGCTCCGGCTTTAGCTGCCGGCTGTACCGTAGTTGCAAAGCCTTCTGAAATTACACCGATGACTGCTTATTTGTTATCAGAAATTTGCATTAAAGCGGGTTTGCCTAAAGGAGTTTTAAATATTGTGCATGGTTATGGACATAAAGTGGGAAACGCCATTGTGAGCAGTAAGGATGTGCCATTAATTTCTTTTACAGGTGGAACTACAACGGGAGCAGCTATTGCCAGCATTGCCGCTCCTATGTTTAAAAAATTATCATTAGAGTTAGGTGGTAAAAATCCTAATATTATTTTTGCGGATTGCGATTATGAAAAAATGTTGACTACCACCATGCTTTCATCTTTTGCCAACCAGGGACAAATTTGTTTATGCGGTTCACGAATTTTTATTGAACGTTCCATTTATGAAAAGTTTAAAACCGATTTTGTAGCGAAGACTCAGAAACTATTAGTGGGCGCTCCATTAGATGAAAAAACAAAAATTGGCGCTGTTGTTTCTAAATCACATATGGAAAAAATTCTTTCTTATGTGGAATTAGCTAAAGAGGAAGGTGGCACTGTGTTATGCGGCGGAAAACAAGCCAAACTTAGTGGGGAATTTGAAAATGGTTATTATTTAGAACCAACTATTATTGAAGGATTAAGTTTTGATTGCAGAACTAACCAGGAAGAAATATTCGGGCCGGTGGTAACCATCATGCCCTTTGATACGGAAGAAGAAGTGTTGAAATTTGCTAACTCTACTCAATATGGTTTGGCCTCAACGGTATGGACACAGGATATTACTAAAGCAAACCGTGTAGCATTAGATTTGCATACAGGAATTGTTTGGATCAACTGCTGGTTATTACGTGACCTCCGAACACCATTTGGCGGAGTTAAATCATCAGGGGTAGGAAGAGAAGGTGGATTTGAAGCCCTTGATTTTTTTACTGAACCTAAAAATGTATGTGTGAAATTGAAATAACAATATAGATACGAATTAGTAATTACGAATAAATACGAATTTACGAATCTGTATATGGTAGATGAATAAGATGATTCAAAAGCAAGATCTGATATATCCTGAATTAAGTTATAAACTAGTAGGTTTAGCCTACAATGTTCATAATGAATTAGGGCATGGGCATTTGGAAAAGATTTATCAAAAAGCTTACGCTAAAGAATTAAAAGAGGCAAATATTGAATTCAAAGAACAGGCTCCTTACAAAGTTGTTTATAAAGAAGAAGTCATAGGAAATAATTATTTGGATTTTCTAATTGAAGATAAAATAATCATAGAACTCAAAAGAAGTGATTTTCATTCAAAAAAATATATTGATCAAATATCAAACTACATCAAAGTATCAAATTTAAAATTAGCTCTATTAATAAACTTTACATCAAATGGAGTTCGTATTAAACGTATCGTTAACGACCTTCCAAACACATAACAAACACAGTAACAAACACAGATTCTTATATTCATACCAAATTCGTAATCACACTATGCTAGAAAATAAAGAAAGAACAGAATTAACAACACTCGGAGAATTTGGATTGATCAAACACTTAACAGAACATGTTGAGATCCATAATGTATCATCCATCAAAGGAATTGGTGATGATGCAGCCGTTATAAAATACGAAAGCGAAAAACATACATTAGTATCTACTGATATGTTAGTGGAAGGAGTACACTTTGACTTAAGCTACGTTCCTTTAAAGCATTTGGGTTACAAGGCTATCACTGTAAACCTATCTGACATTTGTGCTATGAACGCTTCACCAAAGCAGGTAACCGTTAGTATTGCGGCCTCAAACCGTTTTTCTGTGGAAGCTTTGGAAGAATTATACGCTGGAATATTATTCGCGTGTAGCAAATATAAGGTTGACCTGATTGGTGGCGATACAACATCTGCCTCAAGTGGTTTGGTAATCAGTGTAACTGTAATTGGAGAAGCAGATAAAGATGCCATTGTATATAGAAACGGCGCGAAAGAAAAAGACCTGTTATGTGTGAGTGGTGATTTAGGCGGAGCTTATATGGGACTACAAGTTTTAGAAAGAGAAAAATTCGTTTTCAAAGATAATCCAACTATACAGCCTGACCTCATTGGTAACGATTATATTTTGGAGCGACAGTTAAAACCTGAAGCAAGAGTAGATATCGTTGACTTATTAAAAGGATTAGGTGTAAAACCAACGAGCATGATTGATGTTAGTGACGGCCTGGCTTCGGAACTGATGCACATTTGCACACAATCTGAATTAGGCTGCGAATTATATGAAGATAAAATTCCTTTAGACCCTCAGACATTTGACAGGGCGCGTGAATTTAATTTAGATCCAACGGTTTGCGCCCTAAGCGGTGGCGAAGACTATGAATTATTATTTACCGTATCAATGGCAGATTATGATAAGATAAAAAATCTGCCGGATTTTACAATTATCGGACATATGACTGCTAAAGAAAGCGGTGTCAACTTAATTGCCAAAGCAGGAACTATTCATCCAATCACTGCCCAGGGCTGGAACGCATTTAAATAACTATATCATGAAATAGTCATGTTGCCGCCAGCACAAAAACAAATGAAGATAACATGACTATACCATATGACAACTAAAAATCAATAATATCTACATATGAAAAAAATTGTTTTTATACTATTAACAAGCCTTGCGTTTTTAGCCTGTGATTCTAAAAAAACCAGCATTGCCGGCACTGTTGTAAATATTTCTACCGGTGAAGGTGTGCCTAATGTTTTGGTAAGCTATTTACATTGCAAAGAAAACGGAACAGATTGCGCAGAAATAATCATCGGACAAATGTACACCTTAGCAGATGGCAGTTTTAAGATCGATCAAAAACGTGCAAACGCATCAAAAACAAGATGGATTACTGTTCACAACGGAACCAAAAAAATAGCACAAGTCGATAATGTTGGCTTAATGGATAAAAGTATCAGAATAGAAGTAACACCTTAACATTTTAATTTTCTAAACTTACATATATGAGCAAAGACAATTCCATCGAATCATCCAAAGCACCTGAGCCAGTAGGATTATACCCGCATGCACGACGTGTTGGCAATTTATTGTTTTTAAGTGGTGTTGGTCCCCGTGAGCGCGGCACAAAAAAAATACCAGGAGTAGAACTGGATGACACCGGAAAAATCACATCCTATGATATAGAAGCACAATGTCATTCTGTGTTCAGGAACATCAAATACATTTTAGAAGACTCCGGCAGCAGCTGGGATAAAATTGGGGATGTACAGGTTTTTTTAACCAATATGAAAGATGATTTCCCCAAATACAATAAACTATGGGCCGAATATTTTAAAGAAAATCCTCCTTGCCGTACCACTATTGAAATCAATTGTTTACCAACGCCAATTGCCATTGAGTTGAAAGTGATTGCAACGATTGATTAATAGAATGTTTTAAATATTTCAAAATTTATATGAAAGAAGAATTACCAAAATTTCATGAAACCTTCAATCCAATATTGGAGATATTGCGAGATGGAAAAGTTATTCACGTGAGAGAATTACAGAAAAAAGTAATCGAAAAATATTATTCGCGTCTGCCACAACATTTATTACTTGAAAAAACTAAATCGGGCGATGTACTGATTTTTAATAGAATTGCCTGGGGTAAATCCTATCTTAAAAAAGGTGGGTACATTCATTTTCCTGAAAGAGGCATGGTTCAAATAACCGAAAAAGGAAAATTACAGAAAAAAGAATTAAAGCTTAATGAAATTGAAGAAAATTCAAATTTTTTAGAATTCTATGCTGATGAAAAGACAAAAAGCCTCTCTAACAATGCTGAAATAAAAAACTCCACTCCACAAGATTTAATAGATACGGGTTTTTCTGAAATAGAAGTTCAAATCAAAAATGAATTACTTGATAAATTAAAAACTATCGACCCATACTACTTTGAAAAAGTAATTTTAATTTTATTGAAAAAAATGGGGTATGGAGACTTTATTGAAACAGCAAAGTCGGGCGATGGCGGAATCGATGGAATCATAAACGAAGATAAATTAGGACTAGATAAAATTTATATTCAAGCGAAAAGATACGGTGAAAATAAAGTACGAGAAAAAGAAATCAGAAATTTTATTGGCGCAATGAGTGGTGACACGCGCAAAGGTGTGTTTGTTACAACTTCTGTTTTTGATCCTGGTGCAGTTAAAAAAGCGCATGATGCTCATCATACTATTATTTTAATTGATGGTAAGAAATTAGTTGATTTGATGCATCTATATAATGTTGGAATTCAGATCAAAGCAACTTACGAAATAAAGGAACTAGACGAGGACTTTTTTGAAGGTCAGTAAATCACAAGATTATGTAAGCAATCATATAACTTCTTTCTAGAAGTTATGATCGATATTTGGATACTTAATAATACTATTATGCAAACTCAAAAAATGTCGGTCTGTTTATGGTTTGATAATCAAGCCAAAGAAGCGGCAAATTTTTATACTTCTATTTCAAAAATTCTTCCATCGGAAACATACAATTCCCACTTGATAAACCATTACCTCTGACCCTTATCAAAAAAATGATTAAATTCAGAGTCAAAGAAGATAAAGAAAAACAAAAAATGAAAAAAAGAGCGGCTTAACTATTACTATG
>JANPOX010000642.1:0-2454 GCA_031428235.1 Bacteroidia bacterium
GGCCACCTTGTCTTTCAGAAAGCCTTTGTGTCCCGTCAACTTAAACCCATGGGGGTCTACGACCTTCGATTGCTCAATGACGTAATTCAGGAGCTTGCACAGGAGGTTTGCTGCAACGGTCACTTCTTGGCCTTTTGAAAAAATTTTTTTTACTTTTTTTATTATCTCTTTCTTTTTCAAATATAACCAAGTGATCTTTTATTTCTGATCCGCGAAATTAGCGAGATCTGCCGGACAAGTATTTCTAATTACAAATAAACACAGCCTCCAATACTGTCACTACTTGCTTTTGTTACAGAACTCAATGTATTAATCTGTTCATTTACTCTTAAATAACCCAGGTATGCAAAAATGATAGCTTCCTTAAATTGAATGATCTCATCGGAAGGGATTTCCATTTCTCCTTTATAATAATGTGCTAAGCGTTCCATTAAAAATGCATTATATGCACCTCCTCCTGTAATTAATACAGATTGTAATTGCTGTGTGTTTAAAACATGACTTAGTTGTTTGGCTGTATATTCAACACACGTTGCCAGTTTATTATTCAAAGAAACAGAAGATGAATCTAAAACGGGAAGAAAATTATTTTCAAACCATTCCCTACCCAATGATTGTTGATGTGTATTTAAATTTAATAAATGTTGTATCAGTGTTTCGTCAAACTTTCCGGCAGCCGCCATTTTTCCGCTCTCATCATAGGCTTTACCAATTGTTTCCGTTAAGTAGTTAAGCGCCATATTAGCCATACAAACATCAAAGGCGGCAGTAACATTATTCTTGGTATAAGAAATATTGGCAATGCCCCCAATGTTTAAACAAGATTCATATTGATGAAATAAATCCCGGTCACCAATTGGAACTAATGGAGCGCCTTGCCCCTTGAGTGCCACGTCAAAACTTCGGAAATCACATATAGTGGAAATTCCTGTTTGTGCAGCAAGAGTGGCGCCACAACCAATCTGTGTTGTAAATCCTAATTGTGGTCTATGAAAAATAGTATGTCCGTGAGAAGAAATATAATCTGCAGTTTGATTATATTTTTGAAGAAACTTATTTACGGAGTGCGCAACAAATTCGCCATATAAGCTGTGCAGTTTAAAATACTGTTCTGCTGAAGCCTCAAATACGTTTTGAAGTCTTTCTTTCCAAACCTGCTCATATGGTATTGTTTCAGCAGTAATAACTAAAAAAGTAATCTTTCCATTATTTAGAGTAAAATCACAAAGAGCCAGATCTAAACCATCCATGGAAGTTCCACTCATGATACCCAGAATTTTTATTGATTTGATTTCCATCCTGTTAAAAATAAATAGAAAAGTCTGGCTTTGCATCAGTATCCTAAAAAACTCTCAACAAAATTATTTTAACAAATTGACGATTTCGGCCGTGTAATTCGAAATATCTACTATTTTTGTAAGGATAAATCGTTCAACTTCAAAAAATAAGACCCATGCAATTTCAGTTAACAGAAGAACAATTAATGATTCAGAAAGCAGCCCGTGAGTTTGCTCAAAACGAATGTAAACCAGGAGTCATAGAACGTGATGAACTTCAAAAATTTCCTGCAGAGCAGGTTAAAATGTTAGGGGAATTAGGTTTTCTTGGAATGATGGTTGACCCGAAATATGGTGGAGGCGGAATGGATGCTATTTCATACGTATTAGCAATGGAAGAAATATCTAAAGTAGATGCTTCCTGCAGCGTAGTGATGAGTGTAAACAATTCTTTAGTATGCTGGGGATTAGAGCATTATGGTAACGAAGAACAAAAACAAAAATATTTAGTGCCTTTGGCTAAAGGGGAGGTTATTGGTGCATTTTGCTTATCAGAGCCGGAAGCGGGTAGTGATGCCACTTCTCAAAGAACAACTGCTATTGATAAAGGAGATCATTATTTAGTAAATGGTACCAAAAACTGGATCACTAACGGAAGCAGCGCTTCTATTTATTTAGTGATGGTTCAAACCAATGTGGAATTAGGTCATAAAGGAATCAACTGCCTGATCATTGAAAAAGGAATGCCAGGTTTTGTGGTGGGTCCTAAAGAAAATAAAATGGGAATTCGCGGAAGTGATACGCACTCCTTAATGTTTACGGATGTAAAAGTTCCAAAAGCAAATAGAATTGGTGAAGAAGGATTTGGATTTAAATTCGCTATGAAAACTTTAGGCGGCGGACGAATTGGAATCGCTTCTCAGGCATTAGGGATTGCAAGCGGAGCTTATGAATTGGCATTAGCCTATTCAAAAGAGCGTAAAGCATTCGGAAAATTAATTTCTCAGCATCAGGCTATTCAGTTTAAATTAGCAGACATGGCAACGCGTATTGAGGCCGCTCGTTTATTGATCTACCGTGCAGCCTGGTTAAAAGATCAGGGTTTACCTTGCGAAAAAGAAGGTGCACAAGCTAAAGTATTTGCATCAGAAACTGCTATGTGGGTAACTACGGAAGC
>JANPOX010000643.1:0-4561 GCA_031428235.1 Bacteroidia bacterium
ACCACCCGTAGGGCAACCACTCCCTTATTTCGAAAATTTTGAGTCCTTTACTTTTCCAATCAATGGTATCACTATTGATAATCCTGACGGTGGCATTACCTGGGAACGTGATACTGCTGCGGTTGCTTACCAGGGCATAGCAAGCGCTAAAATTAATAATCTGATAAACACCAACTATGGACAGTCAGACGCTTTGGTCTTGCCACGCTTTAATTTCACAACATTTGCCGGCACACCTTATTTAAACTTTAAATGGGCATATGCCAAATCAGACCCTAACTATTCAGACTAATTGATTGTATTAGTATCAAAATATTGCGGAGTAAATTGGACACAGGTTTTTTATCGCACCGGTACAAATCTTGTAACTGGTACAACTCAAACAACTCCATACATACCAACGGCAAGCACAGTTTGGAAAGTTGCCAATATTGGTTTACCAACCTATACAACTTCTTCTAATGTATTAATTAAGATTGTTAATGTAACAGATGGTGGTAACAACCTTTATGTAGATAATATTAATCTGGGTGCTCTCATTACTGGTGTTAACGAAAATGAATTAGTAATAAATGATTTTGCGATTTATCCGAATCCTAATGAAGGTTCTTTTACAGTTACATATAATATACATGATAATGAAGACCTTGCAATTAATATAACTGATTTACTAGGAAGAGTGGTTTACTCAAAAGTGGAAAAAGTACAGAGTTCAGGGTCACATCACCAGCAAATAAATTTAAATTTTATGCAGAATGGTATTTACAATGTCATTATAAAAACTGGCGAATTTGTAATCAATAAAAAAATGGTTGTTACAAAATAATTCAATCACGAAATAACTATTTGTCTTAATTTATCCTGCTGGATTTTTTTTCAGGAATATACTTTCTAAAACCTGGGTTAAGTCATATATTGTTGTAACAGATATGTTAAACAGGAATGGTATTATTACAATGTAGAATATGGAGTGTAAACCTGATTTCTTAAAAAAATGGCGTATTGATAATTTAAACCAACCCAAAATGAAAATAAAAACATATTCTATTGTAATTTTAATTTTAATTTGCTCCGGGTTAAAAGCACAAATAAAAAATTCAAAGATAGAAATTGTTAAAATTTCAGGCAATTGTGATATGTGTAAAAATACCATTGAAAAAGCCGGGAATAAAAAAAAAGTTTCTAAAGTAATATGGAACAGTGATAGTAATGAAGCTACAATCACATTTGACACACTTAAAACCAGTGAGGATGAAATTTTAAAGCGGATTGCTTTAGCAGGTTATGATAATGATAAATTTCTCGCTCCGGATGATGCTTATGCTAGTCTTAACGCTTGTTGCCAATATGAGAGGAACAAAAAAACGGTTTCTAAAAAAACGGAAATAAAGAAAGATAAGGAACACGAACATCCAACCATTGTTAAGCAACCTCAAAATTCTCTTAAGCTAGTTATTGACGCTTACTTTCAATTAAAAGATGCCTTGGTGAAAACCGATTCTAAAGGCGCTGCGTTAAAAGCAAAAGAGATGCTTAATGCAGTTAACTCCGTAATAATGGACGATTTAAAACATGAAGAACATACTGTGTGGATGACAAAAATGAAAGATTTGATTGTTGAAACAGAACAAATATCTCAAATGTCTGACTCTGAAAAGCAAAGAAAAGTTTTTATGGCCTTGTCAAATAATATGTATGAACTATTAAAAGTATCAAAATATTCGGTGCCTGTATATTACCAAAATTGCCCAATGTATAATGATGGTAAAGGCGCTAATTGGTTAAGTAAGGACAGAGCAATTAAAAATCCTTACTTCGGATCACAAATGATGAGCTGCGGCAAAACAATTGAAACAATCAAATAGTTTATTTTATTAGTAGTGTATTTCTTTAAATAAATGAATATTAAATCTCTTGTCTTTAAAAAAATAATTCAGGTTGCATTTTTTCTTATTGTAACGCAACCAATTTTTGCACAAAATACTGTTCGCTATGATTTGTATGTTCGTGATACAATTGTAAACTTTGCCGGTAAATCAAAAAGGGCAATTGCCGTTAATGGCCAGATACCTATGCCTACTTTAACTTTTACAGAAGGCGATACGGCTGAAATATATGTACATAATGAGTTAAACGAAAATACATCTATGCACTGGCACGGCTTGTTTTTACCAAATAAGGAGGATGGAGTTCCCTACCTGACACAAATGCCTATTTTGCCTCATACTACTCATCTGTATAAATTCCCAATTATACAATATGGTACGCACTGGTATCATAGTCACTCCGAATTGCAGGAACAATTAGGAATGTATGGCGCATTTATTATGAATAAAAAAACAAAAGACCCCTCATTTAGAAAAGGTATTGATGATTTGCCTTCTATTCCAATGGTTTTAAGTGAATGGACAAATTACAATCCAAAAAATATCCATCGAATGCTACATATAGCATCTGATTGGTTTGCTATTAAAAAAGGAACTACCCAAAGTTATGCAGAAGCCATAAAAGCAAAACATTTTAAAACAAAAATTAAAAATGAATGGAAACGTATGCTGGCAATGGATGTTAGTGATGTGTATTATGACAAGATATTGATTAATGGAAAAAATGAAAGTCAGCTTTCAGGATTTAAAGCGGGTGAAAAAGTGAGATTAAGAATTGCCAATGGAGGTGCCTCTACTAATTTTTGGTTAACCTACGCCGGCGGTAAAATTACGGTGATAGCAAGTGATGGAAATGATTTGGAACCGGTTGAAGTGGACAGGTTTTTAATTGCAGTTTCAGAAACATATGATGTGATTATTACTGTTCCAAATGAGAGTACAGCTTATGAATTTCTGTGAACTTCAGAGGATCGCATCAAATCAGGTTCCTTATATATTGGTAAAGGTATTAAGCAATTAATATCTCCATTACCTAAGCTGAAATATTTCGAGGGAATGAAGATGATGAATGGCATGATGAAAATGAATGGAGATTTAGATGATATGGGCATGAATATGAGCCTGAACCAAATGGATATGAACGTGGTCATGTATCCGGAAATAACGGGGGAGTTGAATAAAAAAAATAGTATCAAAGATAAGGAGATGAAGAGTGATAAAAATATGGATCACGACATGAAAGAAATGAGTCACGATATGAAAGAAATGAGTCACGATATGAAAGGTATGGATCACAATGATCACCAAATGTATAACTCAAATGCAATGAGTGACATTACTACCTTGAATTATGCTATGCTTAAATCTACCTATAAAACCAACCTTCCTAAAAATGCAACTGTTAAAGAAATAAAGTTTGAACTTACAGGTAATATGAACAGGTATGTATGGAGTTTGGATAATAAAGTGATTTCTGAAGCAGATAAAATTTTAATAAAAAGAGGAGAAAACGTAAGGATTATTATGCATAATAATTCTATGATGCGCCACCCCATGCATCTTCACGGTCATGATTTCAGAGTATTAAATGGTCAGGGGGATTACGCCCCTTTAAAAAATATTATTGATATTATGCCAATGGAAACAGATACCTTGGAGTTTTACGCTAATGCAGAAGGTGATTGGTTTTTTCATTGCCATATTTTGTACCATATGATGAGCGGAATGGGTAGAGTTTTTTCTTATGAAAATCAGAAAAAAAATCCACTTATTCCAAATCCGAAATTGGCGAAACGAAAATTATTTTCTGATGATAGAGAATATCATTTAATGGCAGAGAACGATATTGCAACCAATGGCAATGATGGAATGCTGATGATGCAAAACAAACGTTGGAGCATTGGTGCAGAGTGGCGTTTGGGTTACCACGATTACCATGGATATGAAACCGAAACACATGTTGGCAGATATATTGGTAAAATGCAGTGGCTGATGCCATTTGTAGGATTTGATTGGCGTTATAGAAAGTTAGGTATTGATGAACAGGAAGAAAATATCTTCACTCAAACGAATACCAAGGATAATAGACTCCAATTTAGCCTGGGAGTAAACTATACTTTGCCGATGTTAATTATTGCACAGGCAGAGGTTTATCAGGATGGCAATGTCCGTTGTCAGCTAATGCGAGAAGATATTCCAATTACCAAAAGAATAAGGGCAGGTTTTATGATAAATACCGATAAGGAATATATGGTTGATTTACGCTATATACTAAATAAAAATTTTGGTATAAGAACCCATTACGATAGTGATATGGGTTTTGGTATTGGATTACATCTGAACTATTAATTCCAATTTGCAATAACTAATAGAATAACATAAAAATACCTTTAATAAATTCCACACGATTAAGTTAAGTTTTTAAAGGAATATTTATTTAAACGAACCTATCGCCCTTTTGAACTTTTACATCATTCACAAAATTCCGGATTTGTTGTTCGTCCTGTTTTTTGCAAACCATTAAAACATTATCGGATTCTACCACGATATAATCTTCCAAACCTTGTAGAACAACTAGTTTATCTTTTGGTACATGTACAATGCAATTCTTGCAATCGTATTGAATAATGTTTTTTCCAACCAATGCATTATTTCCTTTATCATGTTTGATATGG
>JANPOX010000644.1:0-8065 GCA_031428235.1 Bacteroidia bacterium
GATATGATCTATACTTTTACCGATGGTTTTGCAGATCAGTTTGGAGGAGAGAAAGGGAAAAAGTTCAAATGCAGTCAATTGAAAAATAAATTAGTTTCCATTAGCAACCTTCCTTTAAAAGATCAGCAAAAAGACCTGGATTCAACTTTTGAAAAATGGAAAGGTAAGTTGGAACAGGTGGATGATGTGTGTATTATAGGCTTTAAAATTTAATGGCTATGAAAAAAATAGTGTTATTGTTTATGATGATGTCCTGTTTTAACAGATTCAGTTTTTCACAGAATGCAAAAATCGATTCACTTTCAAATCTGCTACAAAACTCTAAGGAGGATACTTCCAGAGTGAATTACTACACTAATTTATGCGCTGAATTTCGGCTAGTTGGAGAAACAGATCAATGTTTGGAATTTGCAAGCAAGGCTTTAGCGCTAAGTGCTAAATTAAAATTCCCTAAAGGTATTGCAGCTTCTTATGGAAAGATTGGTCTTTTTTATTCAGATCAAGGAGATTACTCTAAAGCTTTAGAGTATTATTATAAGGCCTTAACGATTTTCGAGGAACTAGAGATACTGTCACAAATAGCTGCAACAAATGGTAATATGGGCATTGCTTATCACTCTAAGGGTGACATTCCCAGGGCAATGGAATTTTATTTTAAAGCTTTAAAAATTAATGAAGCCATAGGAAATAAAAAAAATATTGCCGCCAATACCGGCAATATAGGCGCTATTTATTCTATGCAGGGCGATTATAAAAAAGCCCTCGAGTACCATTTTAAAGCTCTTAAAATTAAAGAAGAAATTGGAAATAAAAATGGTATTGCCAGTACGCTTGGAAATATCGGTAATGATTATTCTGAAATGAATGATGACGCGAAGGCTAAAGAATATTATCTCATGGCTTTGGCTTTGGGCGAAGAGTTAGGAAATAAAAATATCATTGGGATTAATCTTGGTAACCTTGGAAATATATATAAAGAATTGCAAGATTATGAAAAAGCTTTGGGTTATTATTTCAGAGCTTTAAAAATAAATGAAGAATTGAATGATAAAAGTTTAATTGCAAATAATTATGGAAATATTGGTTCCAGCTATCTGGGACAAAAAAAGTATATCGAGGCAGAGAAGTATCTTTCTAAGGGTTTAAGTCTTTCAAAAGCTATAGGAACATTAGAGCTGACAAAAAAACTGGAGCAATCCATTAGCGACCTTTATTTTAAAAAAGGGGAATATAAAAACGCCTATGAACATCATCAACAATTTCTTATTGTTAAAGACAGTCTTTTTAATATCGAAAAATATGAAGATGCTACTCGCAAGGAAATGAATTATGAGTATGAGAAAAAAGAAACATCTGTTAAAGCAGAAAAGGAAAAACAGGAAGCCTTGGCGGCAGTAGAAATTAAGAAACAACGTATTATTTTATGGTCGGTAGTTTTAGGATTGATTTTAGTGATAGTAGTTACCGTATTTATCTTTCGTTCGTTGCGTATTTCCATCAAACAAAAACGGATTATCGAGAAACAAAAAATACTTGTTGAAGAACAAAAACATATCGTAGAAGAAAAACATAAAGAGATCAGCGACAGTATCAATTACGCCGAACGAATTCAACGGGCACTCTTAGCTAGTAAAGATATTTTGGATCAGAACCTAAACAGGAACAGCATTAATGCAAATGACCCCTCGTATTTCATTTTATTTAAACCTAAGGATGTTGTGAGTGGTGATTTTTATTGGGCTTCTAAAATTGTCAGTTCACAAGGAGTGGAGAATTTTATAATTGCAACTGCAGATAGTACCGGCCATGGTGTACCTGGAGCCATTATGAGTATCTTAAATATCGCTTGTTTAAAAGAAGCTGTTGGTAAAGGAATATCAGCACCTGATGAATTGTTAAATGAAACAAGAAGATTAATTATTGAAAACTTAAAAAATGATGGTAGTGCTGAAGGCGGCAAGGATGGAATGGATGCGAGCCTGCTTTGCTTGGATTTTTCTTCATTGCAGGAAGAAGGGAAAGTAATCATGCAATGTGCCTCTGCCAATAATCCGGTTTGGATAATAAGTGGAGATCAATTGAATGAAATAAAACCCAACCGGATGCCGGTAGGTAAACATGATAAAGATCAAATCCCTTTCAATCTACAAACGATTACTTTGCAAAAGGGCGATTTAGTTTACACACTGACAGATGGTTTTTCCGACCAGTTTGGTGGGAAAGGCGGAAAAAAATTCAAGTATAAACCATTACAGGAATTGTTATTATCTATTTCGCACGAACCAATGGAGTTGCAAAAGCAAAAGCTGGATACAACTTTTGAAGCTTGGAAAGGTAATCTGGAACAGGTGGATGATGTTTGCATCATTGGTTTTAGAATATAAAAAAAGCGTTTGTGGGAGAGCGCCGTTCCATTTTAAAAAATCTTTTTTGTATATTTAATTTTCTTAAATCATTATTATGAACAAACTTTTATTCTTTATTGCTTTTATATTCTCAGTGATTGCATTTGCACAAAACCCTTTGCATTGTGGCGCGGATGAAATGCGTATTTCTGTTTTAAAACAAAATCCGGAAATTGCGAAGGCAGTCATTAAAAAAGATATGGTGTTGGAGAGTTTTACACAGAATTTCGTTCAGAATCTGAACAAGTCTGCTACTGCCACGTATGTGATCCCGGTTGTATTTCATGTCATCCATAATTACGGTCTTGAGAATATTTCTGATGCGCAGATCAAAGATGGTCTGGACATCGTCAATAAAACATTTAATAAAACCCATCCAAATACAGGAACCATCAACCCCGCATTTCAAAGTATTCATGCCGATTGTGATATTGAATTCCGCCTGGCAAGTAAAGATCCCAACGGCAATTGCCACAGTGGAATCAACCGTGTAGCTTCTACATTGACAAGCTCCGGGGATCACCGTGTAAAAAGTTTAATACAGTGGCCACCAACCCAATATCTGAATGTATATATTGTTGCAAATGCTGCCGGATTAGCCGGCCATGCCATCTGGCCAAGTGATGCCGATACGATGCCTTCTTGGGATGGCATTGTTTTATCTCATAATTATGTGGGTACATTTGGAACTTCCAATCTCACGCAATCTGTGGCATTTGCCCATGAATGCGGACATTATTTAAATCTTCATCATATCTGGGGTGGAAATAATGTTCCAAATTTTTATTTTTATCCATGCGCTGATCCAACTAAAGATTGCAGTATTGATGATTTGGTAGCCGATACACCTCCAACAATTGGTTGGCAATCCTGCAATGTGAATGGTGCTTCCTGTGGAAATACCGTTGATAATGTTCAGAATGCCATGGATTATAGTTATTGCAATATCATGTTCACTCTTGGACAAAAAGCGCGGATGCAGGCCTGTTTAAACTCCCCGGTTGCCGGGAGAGATAATTTATGGCAAACGGCTAATTTAATGGCAACCGGTGTATATACAACTGCACCGTTATGCAAGGCTAATTTCATCAGTAATAAAACGATGGTATGTCCAAGTTCTGCCACAGTCACTTTTACGAATACTTCTTATAACGGAAGCTTCAGCTCTCTTCAGTGGACTTTGGCCGGAGGTACACCTTCTGTTTCAATTGCTACAAATCCAACAGTTACTTATTCCACACCAGGTTCTTATGATGTTTCCCTGAAAGTGAAGAATGGAACCGATTCTGTGATCGTTATCAAACAAAATTTCATTCATGTGCAATCCAATGTAGCAACTACTTATCCTTATTCCGAAGGTTTTGAAACGGTAACATCACTGAATGGAACAGAATGGTTTGCAAATAATCTGGACATCGCAAATACCTGGCAGTTAACAACTCTTGCCTCATCATCAGGAAGCACCAGTGTGATGATTAACAATTTTAATAATACGATTAATGGCAAAGATGAATTATACAGCCGCGCTATTAATTTATCAGGAGCAAGTGCCTTAAACGTTAGCTTTAAATATGCATTCGCCCGAAAAGATACCAGTAACAAGGATCAGTTGTATTTATACACCATCAGTTCTTGCGGAGGATTAACCCTTCCTAGATTTAATGCTATTGGTGCTGCCTTGGAAACCGTTTCAGTAACAACTAGTCCATTTTATCCTGCATCTGCATCAGACTGGAGATTGGTAAACGCACCCATTTTAACTTCTCAGTTGACTTCCGGCTTCCGATTAAAATTTTTATTTAATGCAAATGGCGGAAATAATATTTTCATCGATGATATTAATATTGATATTTCTACCGGCACTAAGGATATTTCTGAAATGATTGAAATGGTAACTCTGTATCCTAATCCCGCATCAACTGCATGTTCCTTAAAATTCAATTTATCACAAGCTAAAACATTATCAGTGAACATCTATAATATGCTGGGAGAAAAAATTCAGTCTGTACAAAAAAATATTTACGATGAAGGAGAACATGAAGTAAAATTGAACACTAATACTCTTGCAAATGGAATGTATATTGTTCAGTTACATGATGGAACACGCGCCCTTAATAAATCAGTGGTAATCAGTAAATAATTTTTGGGATTTAGACACAGACAAGTTTTGGTGTATCAAATATTTCCTGAACAATAAAATATTTCCATTTTAAGGATTTAGGTTTTAGAGAAATTTCTCTGTTCTTCAATTTTGTTATAACTTGCGTTAAATCTATTTTATTATGAAATTAAATTTACTTTTCGTTTTACTTTTCTCCTCATTCTTTTATTTTGCTCAAAATAATAATACAGCAAAAACATCAACTGTTTCCTGTAATCTAACTTATGAAAGAACACTTTCGGGCTTTGATGTTTATATTCATAATCCTTCGGGAGCAACCATGTACAAAGCAAAAATGTATATTGATGCGGATGGCAGTCCACGTGCTTATGGGCCAAATAACAGTGGTTTAGATTGGACTGCAAACGCTGGATATCCCGGAAATTGGTGGGCTCTGGTAACAGATGTTAGTGGTAATCCAATTCTACAAAATGCATCTGATCCTTATCCTGGAATGTATGTGTGTGCAACATCTTTAGTGAATTCGCAATATGGAATCAATAATCCTTTACGTTATGTCAACTCAGAAACAGTTCCTTATATAGCATGTCCAACCAATGTGCTTGCTTCTGGAAATATTGTCAGAGGCGATGTAGCTTATGTTTATAATACGGTTACCGGCCAGTCTTGTTTTGCTATATATGCCGATGCAGGTAATACCACCAGTATTGGTGAGGCTTCGATTATGACAGCCAGCCTGGTTGGAGTAAACCCAAATGCAAGAACCGGAGGAACGTCCCTTGGAATTATAGATTATGTCATATTTCCCCAATCAGGTTTCGGACAAGGAAAAATTCCAACAATAGCTCAGATCGATAGCATGGGAAATGCGCAATTAGCTGCTAACGGAGGAACATTAATTGTATCCTGTTTATCTCAAACAATAGATAATACACCACCCACAACTGCGATCACTTCACCAAACTTATGGGATACAACAACCTTTGTAGCCAGCTTTACTGATATTGACAATAGTGGCGGAAGTGGTGTTGAAAAAAGTTTTTACCAGGTTAGCGATTATAACGGAACAGAATGGCGTGCAAACGCAGGCAGAGGTTTTTTCAATGATGATTTTAACGGGCCTGCTATTCATGCGGACTGGACATCTAAAACAGGAATCTGGAGTGTAGCAACCGGTAGTTTGTTGACACAAAGTGATGAAAGCAATTCCAATACCAATTTATATGCCGCTTTGACACAAACGACCGTTTCAAACCGGTTCTTATATAACTGGACAGGAACAATGAGTGGAAGCGGTACAAACAGAAGAGCAGGGTTTCATTTTTTTTGTGATGCACCGGACTCTACAGAAAGAGGGAATTCTTATTTCGTTTATTTTAGGTTGGATAACAGTAGGATACAAATTTATAAAGTGGTTAATAATTCATGGGGCAGTGGTCCGGTAGAAAATGTGACTTATAGTTTTACACCTAATCAGGCTTATGATTATAAGGTATCGTATGATCGTACAACAGGAATGATTAAAGTGTATGTCAATAATGTATTATCTGCTGAGTGGACAGATACTTCACCTATTAATACAGGAACCCATGTTTCTTTCAGAAGCGGAAACTGTATTTATAAAGTAGATAATTTTAAAGCATATCGTTCAAGAAATACAACGGCCAGTATTTTTACCGGATCAATTTCAACGAATTATATCCGTTATCAAAACCAAAATCCGGCAAGTCCCGCTGCAAAAATCAGAACGATTGTTACAGACGTTTCTGGCAATTTAAGCACGGTTGTTACTAAAACGGTCAATGTAGATTGGACTAAGCCATCCATGGTTTCAAATTTAAATGATGGTACAGCTACAGATATTGATACAACAACTAACGGAACTCAGTTACAAGCCAATTGGTCGGCAGCAACGGATGTCAATTCCAACATTAAAAATTATTATTACGCGGTTGGAACTACGGCAGGAAGTTCTAATATAGTTTCCTGGACAAGTATTACAGCACCAAGTAATTCCATTACCATCACAGGTTTAAGTTTGATTCAATCTCAAAAATATTATGTGAGTGTGCGCTCAGAAAATTTTGCCACCTTGAAATCATTGGTGTTAACAAGCGACGGACAGGTGTATTATAATTTAGCAACTTCAATTGACGAGATGGATCAATTTGTTGATTTTTCTGTTTTCCCGAATCCGACGAACGGACAATTTGAAATTGTTTGCTCTTCATTATCAAATCAAAGGATAGAGGTTAAAGTAATAGATGTTTTAGGAAAGGTGGTTTATGAAGCTGAACTAAATAATGGAAAAGCTCAGATCGACTTATCCGGTAAGGCAGATGGTGTTTATCAGGTTATTTTAATCGCAAATGAAAGGAAGACGGTCAAAAAAATCGTCCTTACCAAATAAAAAAACAATAAATTCAGGCGATAAATTAGTAGAAAAACAAACGATTTCACTCTATTTTTACAATCAGTTTCTGCCTTTTCCTTATTATCTTTAACGCTGTGTCATTTAAACTTATATCTGAATTTCAGCCTACCGGAGATCAACCAACGGCTATTAAACAATTAGTAGAAGGTCTGAATTCTAACTCTAAACATCAGGTACTTTTAGGAGTTACCGGTTCAGGAAAAACATTTACAGCCGCCAATGTAATTCAGCAGGTCAATAAGCCAACGTTGATTTTAAGTCATAACAAAACTTTGGCAGCTCAACTGTTCAGTGAGTTCAAACAGTTCTTCCCGGAGAATGCAGTCGAGTATTTTGTGAGTTATTACGATTATTATCAGCCCGAGGCATTTTTACCAACAACCGGAACCTATATAGAAAAAGATCTTCAGATCAATGATGAAATTGAAAAATTACGAATCAGTGCTTCTTCTGCATTGCTGTCGGGTAGGAGAGATGTGATTGTTGTTTGTTCTGTTTCCTGTATTTACGGTATCGGAAACCCGACTGATTTTAAAAACAATATTGTTCAGATTCAAGTGGGCAAGGTTATTTCGAGAAACCGCTTATTGCATTTATTAGTAGCAGCATTATATTCACGAACCACTGAGGAGTTTAAACGAAGTACATTTCGGGTAAAGGGCGATACGGTTGATATTAATTTATCATATGCCGACCATGCGGTTCGCATCAGTTTTTTTGGTGACGAGATAGAATCCATTGAAACTTTTGATCCTCAATACGGAACCACCATCGAAAAATTTGAAACCTTCTCCATTTATCCGGCAAATATATTTGTGACCTCTCCTGATACCATGAAAAGTGCCATGGTGCAGATTCAGGAAGATCTGGAAAGGCATAAAGCATTTTTCCTTTCACAAGGAAAAGACCTTGAAGCCAAACGTATTGAAGAGCGTGTCAATTACGATTTGGAAATGATGCGCGAGTTGGGTTATTGCAGTGGTATTGAAAACTATTCGCGTTACCTGGATGGTAGAAAGCCCGGTACAAGGCCGTTTTGCCTGATTGATTATTTTCCGGATGACTTTTTAATGATGATTGATGAGAGCCATGCCACTGTCCCTC
>JANPOX010000645.1:0-1939 GCA_031428235.1 Bacteroidia bacterium
TTGCTCTTGAATAAAATATAAGAAAGCAGTTTTTACACCACTGAAACTATAGTTGTTATTTTGCAAGCGGGGCATTGGGAATTTATATTTTTTTGAATCTCCGAGTTTCGCATATTTATCAATGAGTGGTCCGCCGGGATAGGGCAGGCCTAATATTTTGGCGGCTTTATCAAATGCTTCGCCAACGGCGTCATCTTCTGTCTCTGCCAATAATTCAAATGCAAGGTAATTTGTTATTTTTACAACCTGTGTATGACCTCCACTTACGGTTAAACACAAAAAAGGAAACTCAGGTTGTTTGTTTTCGGTAGATGGACTTGCCGAATCCTCTTTAATAAAATGTGCTAAAATATGCCCCTGCATGTGATTGATTTCAATGAGTGGAATGTTTAAAGCAAGAGCTAATGATTTTGCAAAGGATAATCCAACTAGTAAGCTTCCGCTTAAACCGGGTCCTCGGGTTACAGCAATACCATTAATTTGTGTAAGGTTCACCCCTGCTTTTTTTAACGAGGCTTCTATTACCGGCACAATATTTTTTTGATGATCCCTGCTTGCCAATTCAGGAATAACCCCTCCATATTGTTCATGAATGCTTTGGTTAGCTGTAATGTTCGATAGTAAAACATCATTTTTAAGAACAGCACAGGATGTATCATCACAACTCGATTCTATGCTCAAAATAAAAATATCTGAAGGAGGTTGTATATTTATTTGCATTTTTCTTTTGACCAGTTAAACTCAATAACTTAGGCTATATTAACGTTATAGTTTTAGGTTATTTAGTTATTTTTATACACAGTGAGCGCATTTGGTAAAATTACAAGAATATTATGGAAAACAGTATTGTTTTCCCTGCTGTTTATTGTTGTTTTTTTAAATGTATTATACCTCGCTGTTCAAACAGAATCTTTTCAAACCTGGGCGGCCCATAAATTAACTGCTTATTTAAGCCAGGAGCTGGATGCAAAAGTTGAAATTGATCGCGTTAAAATATCCCTTATTCGTAATGTCACTTTACAGGGTGTTTTTATTAGCGATAAGCATCATGATACTTTAGTATATGGAAAAAGTATAACGGTTGATGTGAGCCGTTTTAATTATAATGAAAAGCGATTGAATTTGGATGAAGTTGAGTTGAATGAAGTAAAAGTAAAATTGTTAAAATACCAAAACGAGGATGATTGGAACTTCCAATACCTGGCTGATTATTTTGCGCCAAAAAACAAAGTAAGAAAAGATACTATTCCTTTTCCATGGAAGATAACGTATGGCGACCTTAAACTTTCTGATGTTGATTTCACATACCATTTAATGCGTGACACAAACACCGTTGTAAATAATATGAATTATAACAATATTCACGTCACCGGTGTTTTTGGAAAATTTAATGACTTCGATTTTAAGGGCGATACTATCCATGCACAGGTTACCAATTTTAGTGCGCGAGAGCAAAGTGGAATCGAAATTAAAAAACTGACGGCAAAAGTTAAGCTTTCACCTGTTGAGTTAAAATGTGATCAAATTTATTTACAAACTGCAAATAGTTTAATTAGGGGTAACCTTGTATTTAAGTATGATCAATGGATAGATTACCAGGATTTTATTAATAAAGTATATATCAATGCTACTCTTACCGATAGCTCTTTTGTAAACTTTAAAGATATTGCTTATTTCGCCGAAGAACTGAATGGCTTTAAAGAAACAATCTATTTAAAAGGAAAAGTAAAGGGCTTTGTAAATGAACTTAGTGGAACAGATATGAACCTAAGATACAGGGATCATACGCAGTTTATCGGAGATTTAAGTATTATTGGATTACCTGATATTGATAGTTCATTTATTCATTTTGATGCAGAACGTTTATCTACGTCTAAATCAGATCTTGAAAAATTTCCTTTACCTCCATTTAATAAACCCACTTTTCTTAAGCTGCCAC
>JANPOX010000646.1:0-4904 GCA_031428235.1 Bacteroidia bacterium
GATTTACAAAAAGGAGATGTACTTTTTACAAGTATCGAACCTGTTGGCATTACTTACCTCATTCATGAAAAACCCAGAAATTGGGATATTAATGAATCTGTATTCACCATACGCGCTAATCCATTAAAGGTAACAAGTGAATTTTTATTCATACTACTTTCTGGAAAAGAGTTGAAAAGTTTTACTGGAAACTCATCCTCTGGGAGTATTCATAAGGGAATCAGACATGGCGTACTTAAGTCATATACATTTGCATATTCTGGCTATGATTTGATAGAAAAATTTACTATTACGGTCAAACCAATTCTTGAGAAGCAACATAACATCGAAAAAGAAAATTTACATCTTAAAAATTTACGAGACTGGTTGCTGCCTATGCTTATGAACGGGCAAGTGACTGTAAGAGATAATAACCAAGTTGAAATATCTATGGCGGCGGAAGATAGAGCTGAGTATAAGTATAAGTAAAGTATTAATTTTAGATTTAAATATTATACCCACTAAAAAATATTGATGGAAAATTTTATAAGCCATATTGATATACAAAATTTTAAGTCAATCCGAGATTGTGAAATACATGGATGTAAAAGAATAAATCTTTTTATCGGCAGGCCTAATGTGGGCAAATCCAATATCATAGAAGCATTATCCCTGTTCAGCATTCCGTACCTAAAAGAAAATAATTCGAAAAAACTTTCCAACTTAATACGTCTGGAAAACGAAACAGAATTGTTTTATAATGGTGAGTATGATCAAGAAACTTTTATAAACACAAACATCGGACGCTGCACTCTTGAGTACCACCCAAAGGAAAATCTCCGTGCCTTTTTACATTTTGCCGGTGAAACTTATGGTGCCAAGATTGACGATAAGCTAATGGTAAGCGCTCTTTCCACTAAAAGCGATTTTCAAACAAATATTAAGCGATATAATTACAAAGCTGATATTACATATAGAAAAAAACATTCGAAATACCTGATACCGCCATTTGGAATAAACCTACTATCCATTATAGAGAATTATAGTTCTCTAAAAAAAGATGTAATGGATTTTTTTACAAAATATAAGATAGAGATTGCCTTTGATAAATCCAGTCAAACCATAAAAATATTACAGAAAAATAAAGATGGTATTTTTCTCATTCCATATAACTCTATAGCAGATACATTACAGCGAATTATTTTTTATAAGGCGGCAATAATTTCAAATAACGAAAGCATATTATTATTTGAAGAACCCGAAGCACATTCATTTCCTCCATACATGACCCATCTTACGCAAGAGATGATTCATAAAAAAGATAATCAGTATTTTATTGCCACTCACAGTCCTTTTATTTTAAATGATCTCCTTGAAAATGCACAGAATGAGTTAGCTGTATTTAATGTAAATTATGAGCAACAACAAACAACAGTTCGGCAGTTAACTCGTAACGAATTGCATGAGGTATTACAAAATGGTGTGGATTTATTTACTAATAATGAAACCTATTTATAATGGATCTTGCTGTAATTCCTGAATGTTTTGTGGATACTAATTTAATTGAAACACTTGTACCTCCTAAAGGTAAAGGTTATAATCACCAGAAAGGATGTGGCACCGTTACTAAGGTGATGAAAGAGAGATTTTCAGATAGTTTTGCATTAGGTATCATAGACAAAGATAAAAGGCAGGTAGACTATTTAAATGAATTTACTGAAGTTATTGACGCAGGCTCTTTACTGCTGCATAAACATAAAAGTAAACCGCATTATATTATTCAAATCAATCCTGTTGTAGAGACTTTCATTATTGACAACGCAACATCTGTTGGTATTTCAATAACAGATTATGATCTGCCCAATGAAATGGATTTATTTAAAAAAGAATCAAAACAAGAACAAAGTAAAAAGGACCCTCGCTTTAGAGATCTCTTTAGAGCAGTAAATAAAGCGGGTGCTGCTGATTTTTTAAAATTAGCTATGTGGGTAGAATATTTGAGGGATAATAATTACAAGGCAGATATAAAGGAAATGATGTAGATAATTTTTCAGACCCTTTTATAATTACCTGAAAAATTAAATGAACAACTAAACTTGCTTCTCAGCAACGTCACGCAACGGTGACGTTGCAAGTTGGTTCTCTAAAATTTAGATATGCAACGACCGGCAAGGGACGGGACGTTGCTTAGAAAAAGAAGTTACTTTTATTGGAAATATTTTATTATGTCAATACCAGAACAGATACCGTCTCTATCACGAACCTCCATAACATTCAATTTTTTTGAGCTAAAATTTGGTCCGTATAAAAATGCGGAACTCCAAACTACCAAGGATATTTTGATCGCAGTTGCCACATATCTAAATCAACAACAGCAGGAGGGCAAAGGTTTTCTAACTGATCGCCATGAGAAAAGGGACGGAAGTTCTGCGAGGCCTCTTTTTGTAACACAGATAGCAAGGAACCCAGCTGAAAGACGAATTAAGGTATCGATGGCCCTTTTGCGAAAAGGAAAAATTCCGAAAATCAAGCCCGCCGATTCCTTCGCATTGATTCCGCTTGAAACTGGAAAAGGCGAGATAGCTGAAGAAACACACTTTTATATAGACTACAGTTCGCCAACCACGGTTATGTGTATTGAATATAACCATGACGGGCCTCGCATGTCAGATATAGAATACTACTTCAGAATCGTTGCGAATGATAAGCTAAAGCTTGCAAGAAGCACCAATATTGACACCTTTATGGACATGTCTGTCGATAAAGCGCTAAAGGAATTTCGGAATGTTTTAAACATGCAGATTAAAATCAATCCTCCAAAATTGTCAAAGCTGGATTCAGTATTACATGGACAATATTTTTCAGGTGTTTCTAATCTCAAACAATACGTTGATCCAAGTTTTGTAAAACTTGAATTACTTTTTGAGTCTTCTGACCGGAAATATGGAAGCAAGGAAGTTAATAAAAAAGGAAACGGCATGTTTAAAAGCTTACTAGAGGCATTCAAGGCGAGTCCAGCAAATATGGATGTTTTCGATAATTTTGTGGTACGTTACGAAACAGAAAATGGAGCAGATGATGTTTTTAATTTATTAAAGGGGAAAAAGGAAATTGTTAAGGAAATTGAGCCGGCAAAACTTTCTTCAAATCGGGCCGTATACGAATTAATTAGTGACGATTTTGATAAATTTATGGAAACTTTTAAATGATTATCGACAAGTATTTTAGACGTCCTCTTGTTTGGGATTATCTTATAGCAGCAACTTTTGCAGCGGTAGCTTTATTAATGCTTAATCGGGGTATTATTTCACTGCCAAAAGAGGAATATGTTTACGGTATGATTTCCGATTTAGCCACTGTATCATTAACTATGGTGGGCTTTATTTTAACGCTAGTTACGGTTCTGATTTCTTTCAAGAGCACGAACAAGGTTAATCCTAGTGCTTTAAAACCTACTGATTCAACCTTTGATGTTTTTTTTGCATCCCATTTCTATTTTCAAACTATTAAGCTATTAAAAAACGGCATAAAGTCTCTGACGTTAACGGCTTTAACGGGCTATTGCCTTAAATTGGTTGTCGATCACTTATACTATAAAATACTTTTCATTTTTTGCTTCATCGGACTTATAATTATTTTAATGACCGTAGGACGATGCCTCTTGATATTAACACGCATAATCAAGATTCAGCAATCATAATTTTTCACTTCCCAGCAACGTCTCCCGCAGGGGACGTTGCGTCATAAAGGCCCAGGTATTTTTATAAATAGTTACAATTTTCTTCTTTATCACTTAAATCGGGCTTGGTGAAAAAAAACGGGTAAATTTATAAAAAGCCTTTTAGGATGGACATTAATGGTTGGTTAACGGTTATTACGATTGTTACAGCAATTTTCGCTTTAATGCCGAAAGAAGAACAGGTCATTTTGCAATACAAGACTATCCCACTTGAAAAGTATATATTTCTAGGCATTATTATATTTGTTCTTCCTTACCTGATTTTATTCAAAGAGTTAGTGAAACTAATGCCGTTTCTAGAATCTTTTACTGTACGAAATGGGATTGAGCCACAATTGTTGGCTTTTGTAATTTTCTTTATAACACTATTATATATATTGTTGAGATTTTTTGTAGTTAAGCCTAGCAGAGTGAATGAAAAGTTGATAGATTATTATGAAAACCTGTTGTATCAAAAGCCGTTCGAAGACTTCTTTTCTATATTGACCCGCCACCATAAGCCTGAACAAATTCTTTCTAACTGGAACGTTTTTAGTAAGATTTTTGACAATCCAATTTTTTTACGTTCTGTAGTACAAAATAGAAGTAAATATTTAATTCAGTTTTTTCAAAAGTATGAAACGAAAGAAGAGTTTTCTGCTTTGTTTAAGTTGTTCTTGGATAGTCCTAATTCAATTTTGTACGAAGAACTTTATGATGAACCAATTCCTAGTACCCTTGAACATTTTCCGCTTCTTAATGCTTTGCTGAAAGATATTGATGGTTCAATTGAATTAGGATTGTTAGGACTTATAGAGGATCATGCGAAGAAGATACTTACTAAAGAAAATGCAAAGGATAGTAGATACAATCAACTACATGATTATCCAGTAGAAGAAAAAGTTGGATTTGATTTGCCTTTGTATTATCATATCCGGTTAATTGGTCTTATATATGATGCCGCTATTGAAAGAAATTTAAATGTTCACGGAATACGTCAAACAATGTTCCAGACTATCGTGAAGAAAATTATCTCGAATTTACAGGTTCAGGGATTAGATTTGGAAAGAGAATACCCCAATAAATACTTTTGGTTGTTGAGTGAAATATTTGGAATTCATAGTGATTGGATTCGACATCAGGGAGTGAAAGAATGGGATGAAGAATCTAATCTAAATTCATTCTTTAACTTTTCTTATTGGCTTTG
>JANPOX010000647.1:0-6584 GCA_031428235.1 Bacteroidia bacterium
AACAAATGAAGGTTTATTTTCGATGTATCTGAAGAAATTGTTTCTGTTGAGTCACCACTAAAACTATTCAATAATTTAGTAATGCGTGCGGTTGAACGCTCTCTTAGTTTTTTGCTCGCGTTTTCAGGAACAATGATGCCAATCAAATAATGTCCCTGGGCAATTTCTTTTTTTACTTCTTCGTTGCTTAATTGTTTTTTTGTAATTGCAAAAAATTTAGGATTGTTAATGTACTTCTCCAAAGTTTCGGACAATGAATCATGATCTCTGTCAACAAATAACAATGGAACCGATGATTCATTCACTGACTTAAATGTTGAATCCTGTATCAAAGTCATTATCAAAATCAAAACAGTAGGCATAATAAAAGTAATTGCAAGTCCGGCCCGGTCCCTGATCAACACCTTGTATTCTTTATAAATGCTGTAAATTAATTTCATTTTTTAATCCCTGAATTTGGTTCCTGTCATTTTTAAATAAACCTCTTCAATACTTTTGCAATTGTTCAGAGCGATCAATTCTTTGGGTTGTCCATGCGTCACCATTTTTCCTTCATCAATAATGGCAATGTGTGTGCAAAAATCTTCCGCTTCATCCAGGTGGTGTGACGTATATAAAATGGTCATTCCGTTTTCTTTGTTCTGTTTTTTTAGATGCTCGATGATTGCTTGTTTAGATTGAACATCCACACCAACAGTAGGCTCATCTAAAATCAACAATTGTGGGTTATGCAAAAGACCGGCAATTAAATTCACACGGCGTTTCATGCCTCCGGAATACGAATTGATTTTTTGATGCGCATTATTTTCAAGACCAAGAGTTTTTAA
Source organism: Bacteroidia bacterium (assembly GCA_031428235.1). Taxonomy (GTDB): domain Bacteria; phylum Bacteroidota; class Bacteroidia; order B-17B0; family Aurantibacillaceae; genus UBA4416. Next base: position 828 of record JANPOX010000647.1, read on the forward strand.
ATTCTCTTTTATTTTTTCATTCAGAGATTTTCCACTTAATCCATACATGTGCCCTAGGAACATCAGATTTTCCCAAGCGGTTAACTGGGGATACAAAGCTATTTCCTGCGGAACCACACCTATTATTTGTTTACATTCTTTACTATGTGTTTTGTGAGTTTGACCGTTTATGAAAATTTTTCCATTATCGGGTTTAAACAGTCCACATAACATGCTGATAAATGTTGTTTTACCTGCACCATTCGGTCCAAGTAAACCAAAAATTTCTCCTTGTTCAATAGTTAAAGAGAGATCGTTTACCGCCGGCCTAGGCGCATCTTTGTATTTTTTAGAGACATGTTGTATGTCAACCAATACGCTCATGTTAAGCTTTATCCTGTATAAATATTTTCATCTCACAGCTGGCTACTAATTTGTTGTTGCAATATGAGTTCACCTCAATTATGGACACATTCATCACCTGTGTTTTGGGTCTCACTTCAGTTAATACCTCATTTCCGGCTTCCGGCAAAAAATTAATAATCAGGTTTTTAATGTTGGCGATAAACCCCACAGGAGGCGATGATTTTTTAATAACTGCCGCGTAACCCGCCATACTGGCTGCTGTTTGGGCCATATTTTCAATAATCCCTGATTCGGTTAATTTACCGTTCAGTGTAAAAATGTGTTCGTTAATAATATCAAAACCGGTAATCCCTGAGGCTTCATCACACTTGTAGATTCTGCTAATCAATACAATAGGCGGACGTTGGGGAATGTATTGTAAAATAGTATCTGAATTGACGATGGCAGTATTAACAGTGATCATTGTGGTAGATTAAATATATTTTGAAAAATTTCGTTTATCAAAATATAAAAATACGTTTATAAATGATTTGGACAACAATAAATACTAACGTTGATGTGACTTCGAGTAACATTTGCTTGTTCTTTGCAAATGTATATCGAGAAGTCACTAATGTTCTCGATACGTTCTGCTAAAATACAGACCTACTCGAACTGACATTAATCAACATGAATTTAAGCAAATAATTTTCGTTTTACTATTAATTTGATCAAAGCAATGATACCCACTACTAAAAGGGCTATGGGCCACAACCTTACAAAGAATAAAATTATTTCGCCAAAAACAGAGGTGCCATCACTCAGAGAAGCCAGTAATTTAGCCCCAAAATTTGGTGTATAAGGCTCAATCGGAAAACTGTAAGCGTAAGTTTCTTTTCTTGTTGTTTCCTTTTGGTAAATGTTAATTGATACCGTACTGTACGAAACATCATGAGCAAGTTCCAATGTGTTTAATTTTGAATTGTCGGCCCATTCCTGTTTTACCACCAGGTCGTTTTCAGCCTCCACTATTTGATTAAGTTTCTTTCCTTTTTGATCAACCGCTTTTTCTAATCTTTTTTTGTGATCTACAAAACGGCTTTCTGATAATTTGGCTGACTGAAATTGTTTGGTAACATCATCTGCTTTTATTTTTCTGAAGTCTAAATAATCAATTAAACCGGAGATTTCTTTAAGTGTTTTGTCTAGTTCTGTGTTTGGAACCCGTAGGATAATATTATTATGTACTGTATAATTAATAATATCAAGCATGCTATCTTTGTTTACTCTAATAGAATTTTTATAATTCACATTGCTTTCTAATAATGAAGAAGTAACGTAACCGTTATGCTCTGAAACAATGCGTTCAATATCAAAGGTGGCATTTTTCACGTCCTTTACTTTAAATGAAAGATCGGCCGTTTTCACAAAAGTTCGATTACTGTCAGAACTTAATTTTGGTTGTTTAATGGATTGAATGACTGTTGAAACAGAATCAGCAAAGACCTTCGCGGATTCTTCGCGGTCTGACATTTGTTCAGAGGAAGGCGCGCAGGAAAACAATACAATAGTTGTACTTAAAACGATACCGGATAGTTTTAAGAAATTGGTTGTTGATTTTTTCATGGTTATGGATTTTTATTATTTATGCCATAACGATGATTTAAGTAACCTAAATGATCTGTTAAGTTTGGTTAAATGAAAAAGCCGCTGTGAATTTATCACAGCGGCTTTTTTTAAATAGTTAAAAAATTATTTTTGTTCGAATTTCTTGTATTCAGAAGGAATTGCCAATTTAGAGGCATCAATAGATCCTTTACTGATTTTTGAAACCTCTAACTTACTCACTAATTTTCCATCAGAAATTGTTCTTTCTTCAGATAATAAAGGCATTGCTCCTTTTGGTAGATCTTTGATCTGATTAAAATAGATGCTTTGCTTATCTTTTCTGTTCCATATTTTTACTAATGGAGCAAAAAAATCATATTTATTGTTTGCTAACCAATATGTGATCTGAGTATTTTCTTCAGTATTTTTCACAATGTATTCAGTACATTTTTGACCCTGAACCATTTTTGTGTTTGTTCCTTTTGTAGATACGCAAGATCCTTTGATCATTGGTGCAGTTTCGCTTTTATGTTCTCCCCAAACTTTACGAACCGGGTTAACAAATTTAATTTCGCTCGAGCTTAAATCAAAAACAAAACTACCTTCAACTTTACCGGATTTACGGCCAATTTGATCTAATTTCACATTATTACCTTTAACATAATAAATGTTGCTGGTAGTATCTTTAGAAGTTTCCATTCTGAATTCGATACTTCCTTCATAAGATTGAGCAATTGCCATTACAGATAAAGAAAGACTTGCTACTAATAATTTAATTTTATTCATTTAATTTGAGGTTTAAATTTTACACTAAAATAATATAATTTAGTTATAAATAAAAATTATGCCAAATAATACTCAAAAAGGTTTTCTTGGAGAAGAAATCGCCATTGTTCATCTGCTTAAATCAGGGTATGAGATCCTTGAAAAAAACTGGCGACACAACCATCTGGAGATAGACATAATTGCCAGCATTAATAGCACTTTGGTTATAATTGAGGTGAAATTAAGAGCAAGTAATTTCTTTGGAAATCCTGAGGAATTTGTGACAAAAACAAAGCAGAAAAGAGTGATAAAAGCAGCTGATTTTTACATCAAGGAAAATAACATAAATTGGGAAACAAGGTTTGATGTGGTGTCTATTATTCAAAATTCCGATGAATTAACAGTGGAACACATAATTGGCGCCTTTTACCCTAATTTATAAACTACCTGCTTTATGCGTGATATTGAGGCCACCTAAAGTTAAAGCATAGGATGTTTTATCTTGGTTGGCATCTTCATCACCATTTACTGATTTAATCCCAACCTGGTTTAGGTTTTTAAGAGCTTTACTTGCTAGTGCCCAAATGCCTTTTTTCTTTTCGCTTGTATTTGAAACCATAGACTCTTCTTCATTTTCGGTAATGACCTGCACTACTGTTTGATTTATTGAACGACTAACAACAGAAGAATTATTTGTTGCCATTAAAGTTTCATTTTTCTGTGTTTCTTCTATTGGAGAAAAGCCCTCCTTTTTTTGACTGATCGACCCTTCAATAGGGTCTACATTTGAAATGGAAGACGCATTTGAAATATTTGTTTTTCTACGCTGTTTTGAATTCTTGGCTAAGAATATTGGTGCAGACTTTCTTATTTGGTCAGCTTCCTTTTTTTGGTTTGAAGTAGAGTTATCTTTTACGACAGGCTCATTTTTTTTATGTTCAGCCAATTCCGATTTCAAATTAATAGTATCAGACTTAGGCCACAACACAAATAACCCGATTAAAAATAAAATACACGCTGCAGCCGCATATTGCGATACGGAAAAGTCGAACCAAATAATTCTGGAACGCCGTTTTAATTCGTTTTTATCTGAATAGGTAATGGAAAGGTCTGAATGCGTAATGGTTTGCTGGTAAAGGCTTAATTCATTCGCTAAATAAGGATTGGAGTCACAACTTTTTTCTAATTTTAAGCGTTCATTTAAAGGGATTTGGTTTTCAATGTATGATATAAATTGTGTTTCTGAAATAAGATCTGATTCTGACTTTTTTAGATTGTTTTTTTTCGGAAAGAAAATTTCTTCTTTATTTAATTCAACTAAGGTTAATTCACCCAAATCAATATTTAATTCGGGGTGTTGAATTAAAAATAATTCGAGTTCCATTTGAAGTTCGCCCCCAAGATTTCCTTCTGAAAAATCAAGTAGGTACGCTTCGTAATTATGTATATCAATTCTATTCATTAAATAACAACCTCTAATTTTCCAATATAATTTTTTAAAAATGCCCTTGCTCTGAAAATGTAAACTTTAACCTGGCTTTCCGTTAAATTTGTAATCTTTCCAATCTCGGCATAATCATAACCTTCATAATCTCTCAACAGCACCACACTTTTTTGGATCTCAGGTAATTTATCTAAAGCCGTGTTTAAAATCTCTTTAATGTCGGAATAATGCTTTTCATGTTTCAGGGAACTTTCAACAACTTCGTTATAATCCCCTTGTTTTTTTGCTTTTCTTGTATAGTCAACTAGCGTATGATGAGCAGCAGTAAACATATATGATTTTGCATTGGTGCTCTCAATATCATTCACTTTACGCCATACTTTTTCATATGTGTCCTGCACAATATCTTTAGCGGCATCTTCATCTTTAATATGCTTTAAAATAAAGCGATACAACGAATCGGAGTAGCTATCCACACACTGATTATATTCTGAGACTGTCAATTTTAATACCTATAAGACGCATATAGGCTTTAATATGTTACAACCTTTGTTAAAACAAAACCCCCTGATAATCAGAGGGTTTGTTTTATTTAATGCGTCGAGTTAGATTATGATACCAGTTTTATTTTTTGACCCATCAACAACTGGGGATTTTTTTTGAGACCATTTAATTCTATCAGTTTGTCAACTTTGATATTGTATTTTTTAGAAATACCGTATAAGGTTTCTCCTTTTTTTACCTTATGGATTTTCACGGCAAATGTAGTTTTATCAGCTAACTTCCGTGACTCCGCTGTTGTATCGTTATTTGCCAAATTAGTTTGTGGTGCCTTAGGAGTGTCTGTTTTTGTTGGATTAGAAATCGGTACATCCTGTTTCACATAAACGATCAGTTTTTTTCCTGCCTTAATGCCTTTTTTTCCAATGTAGTTCCAGGATTTTAAATCAGCTATTGTAACTCCGTATTTACGTGCAATAGTTCCTAATTTTTCGCCACTTCTAACAGTGTGAGTTTTTTGAACTTCTTTTACAGCAACCGAACCCTCTAAAGCAACCAACTGCTGTGATTTGCCGGCAGCATAAATTTCTGTTTCATTCGATAAGAAAGTGCCGATCTTTGCTTTTGGTAAAGTTAAACAATTTCCACCGGCAGGTATAACACCTTTACGATATTGTGGATTAAAATAAGCAATTTCATCTACAGATACATCCAATGCTGCCGAGATCTGGTTAAAAGACATTGGTTCTTTTAAAACAGCGGTATCTACTTCAAAATAAGTTTTACGGGGAGTGGAAGCATAAATATTATGTTCTGCCGGATAATTCATCACATAATTGGCAGCAATAAATGCCGGTACGTAAGCCTGTGTTTCTAAAGGCAAATAAGGGCGAATTTCCCAGTACGTTTTCTTTCCACCACTACGTCGAATAGCCTTGCTGATTGTTCCGGGCCCTGCATTATAAGCTGCTAAAACCATTTGCCAATCACCAAACATACCATACAAACTTTTTAAATATTCTGCAGCAGCTTCAGTGGCTTTATACACATCAGAACGCTCATCAATGTAAGAGGTAACGTTTAATCCATACATTTTTCCTGTAGGATACATAAAC
>JANPOX010000648.1:0-2808 GCA_031428235.1 Bacteroidia bacterium
AAATAAAGAAGCAAACTTTGCCATCAAACGGGAGATGGAACGGACACCAAATTTAAAAGTAACACTACCTAATCTGGTAGATGAATCACTCTTAACAAACTTATTTTAAGATTATGAAAAAACTATTCGCACTTCTTTCAATCGTGGCTTTATTTTCCTGTGGTGAAGAAAAAGAAAAAACGGAATCTCTTTCCAAAAATCAGGATGCAACCTTTGATGCTTATAAAGAGCGTTTTGTTTTGCATTTATGGGAGTTATATCCCGGTTGGGCGAGCGGTCAGGGTTATCATAAGTTTGACAGTGTATTGACTGTTCCAAACCAGGAACAAAGAAACAAAGAACTCGCTTTTTGTCAATCCAACCTTGATTCATTAAAAGCCTTCGATTTGAATGCCTTATCTGATAACAACAAAACCGATTACCATATGATCGAAGGACAATTGAATTCTGCTCAATGGTATATCAACGAATATAAATCATACGAATGGAACCCAAGTGATTATAATGTGTGTGGTGGTTTTGCGGAAATGTTAGCCAATAATTATGACTCGCTCGATACGCGTTTAAGAAATTTTTATACGCGAATGAAAAATGTGAAGGCATATTATGAAACAGCCAAACAACAACTTAAAAATCCAACAATTGAGCATGCGCAATTAGCCATAGATCAGAACTTAGGTGGTGCATCCACTTTTGATGTTGATCTAAGTGTTGCTTTGGATAAATCACATTTAGATGCAAATGAAAAAGAAAAGATCAGCGATAGAGCTTCTGAAGTAAAAGCAGCCATTGGTGATTATGTAAAATTTTTAAAAGAATTAAAAAATGAAACTCCGCGTAGTTTCCAACTGGGAAAAGAATTATATGCCAAAAAATTTGAGCATGATATTCAATCAAGTTACACTGCCGATGAGATTTATAAAAAAGCCTTAGATCACAAACAGGAATTGCACGCTAAAATGTATGAGCTTACCCAAAAATTATGGCCAAAGTATCTGAAAGATAAAAAAATGCCGGAAGACAAATTATTAGCGATTAAACAATTGATCAATGTTATTTCTTTAAAACATATTCCTGCTGATTCTTTTCAAACTGAGATTGAACGTCAGATTCCCATCCTTGTTAATTTCATTAAACAAAAAGATCTGATCTACATTGATCCTTCAAAGCCTTTGGTAGTTCGTAAAGAACCCGCCTACATGGCAGGAGTTGCTGGAGCATCAATTTCTTCTCCTGGCCCATACGACAAAAACGGAAATACCTATTATAACGTTGGAAGTTTTGCCGGTTGGGATAAAGAGCGTATTGAAAGTTACTTGAGAGAATACAACTATTACATTCTTCAGATTCTGAATATTCACGAAGCCATTCCCGGACATTATACTCAGTTAATTTATTCGAATCAGTCGCCAAGTATCATTAAATCCATTTTTGGTAATGGCGCAATGGTTGAAGGCTGGGCGGTTTATACAGAACGTATGATGTTGGAGAACGGTTATGGAAATAATCAGGATGAAATGTGGCTTATGTATTATAAGTGGAATTTACGCAGTACCTGTAATACGATTTTGGATTATGGCGTTCATGCAAATAATCTAACGAAAGAAGACGCTACGCATTTATTGGTCAATGAAGCCTTTCAACAAAAGGCAGAAGCAGAAGGAAAATGGAAGCGTGTTTCTGTGACGCAAGTCCAACTTTGCTCTTACTTTACAGGTTATTCAGAGATCTATGATTTCCGTGAAGAATTAAAGAAAAAAGAAGGAGATAAATTTAACCTAAAACAATTTCACGAAAAGTTTCTGAGTTATGGAAGTGCTCCAGTAAAATATATTAAAGAGTTGATGAGTAAATAATACGGTAAGTTCCGTCTTTTTAAATTATTCTTTTCCTTCCCATTCTTTATAAAATTGATCGAGGAAGCTCAGCATAAAGTTATGGCGTTGATCGGCAAGCTTTCTTCCTGTTTCTGTATTCATCATTTCTTTCAACAACAGAAGCTTTTCATAAAAGTGATTGATCGTTGGCGCTGTCGTATTTTTATAACTATCTTTTGTGTGCTCGGTTACAGGTTTTATAGCGGGGTCATATAAGGTTCTGTTCTTATACCCTCCATAAGTAAACGCTCTTGCTATTCCAATCGCACCAATAGCGTCAAGCCTGTCAGCATCCTGTACAATTTTCATTTCCAATGAAGTAAATCCTGTTTTATCAAAACTATTTTTAAACGACATGTTTTCGATAATAAGTTTTACATGAGCAATAATTTCTTCTTCAGCACCAATGGATCTTAAAAATTCTTCTGCCTTACGAGGTCCAATTTCTTCATCGCCATTATTAAATTTTGGATCTGCAATGTCGTGCAGCAATGCCGCTAAAGCAATTACCTGTTCATTACCATTTTCTGTTTTATTAATTAACAGACAAGTGCGATATACCCGCTCAATATGAAACCAATCGTGCCCCGCTTCTGCACCTGCAAGAGCTTGCTTTACAAAGGCTATAGTTGTGTCAATTATTTTGTCCATAAAAGATATTTGATATTTAATTGCAGGTAAAGTGTGAAGAAAGTTAAGCATTGTTTAACAATAAAGGAAAATTTTACACTATTAACATGATAAAGGATTTTATACAATTATTTTCAGAAAAAACCTGTAGCTTATCCGTTTACAACTCAAAGATTTTTAGTTGATTTTAAGTTATCAAATTAAAATGTTCTAACTAACAAACACAGATTCGTATATTCGTATAAAATTCGTAATAGATCATGTTCACAATAGATACCCATACACACATTATCCCAAAACA
>JANPOX010000649.1:0-3946 GCA_031428235.1 Bacteroidia bacterium
GTTACTTCATATGAAGTATTTTCTTTTAACTTATAATTATATTTTCCATCAGGACCAGTTTTAAATTCATACATATCGCCACTTGATCCTTTTAAATGAATAAGTGCATTAGCAATTGGCTCGTTGTTTTCTTCACTTACAACTGTACCGGTTAAGTTAAAGTTCAATGGTGGTAATACGAATGAATAGATATCATCGCTTCCTTTACCGCCTTCACGGGTAGAAGTAAAATAACCTTTCATTTTTTTACCTTCGAAAATAATACCGAAATCATCACCGGCAGAGTTCATTGGTGATTTTAAATTCTCAGGAGCTTTTGAAAATTTCCCACTGGCATCTCTTTCAGCTTTAAATAAATCTAAACCACCCATTCCTAAGTGTGTATCTGAGGAGAAGTATAAAGTTTTGTTGTCATCAGCAATGTAAGGGTAACCTTCATTTCCGGAAGTATTAATTTGTGAGCCAAGGTTAACCGGCTGTCCCCATTCTTTTGCTTTTGAATCCATGGTACTCATCCAGATATCATTACCACCTGAACCGCCTTGTAATCTTGAGTCAAAATACAATGTGTTTCCATCATTAGAAATAACTGCGTGACGGAAAGAAACTGTATCAATATTGAATGGCAATAAAACCGGGTCACCCCATGAAGGACCTTGTTTTTTACAAACATAGATCTGACATTTTAATTGTTTATTCTTTGCTTCAGGACAACGAGTCATGAACATTAAGTCTCCTTTTTTAGAAACGTAAGCCCCGCCTTCATTCATTTTAGAAACAGCAGATGTTACTAATGCAACCGGTGTACTCCATTTTCCGTTTTTATCTAATTTAGTTTCATATAAGTCAGAGTGATTTTGCCCTGTTGTTACATCAATAGTACCCTGGGCACCTTGTCTTGTAGACGTAAAGTAAAGAGCGTTGTATTTTTTATCAGAGTAGGCGGGAGCAAAATCAGATTCTTTTGAATTGATTAATGCCATGTTTTCAACCTTTAAACGAGTTTCAGGAGTATTTTTAGCATCTTTCCATTGCTGAGCCAATTCACAAGATTTTACGCCATTTTCTCCACGGGGATCAGATGGCATTTCTTTTTTATAGTTATTGTATTCAACAATAGCCTCAGGGTAACGTTGCTGAGCTTTTAAAACGTCGGCAAGGTTTAAAATTGCAACGGGATCAGGGTATTTAGCTTTAATAGCCTTTGTATAATAGGTTTCGGCACCTTTTAAATCATTGATTTGCTGATAGGAATCAGCTGTTCTGAATAATATTTTTGCTTTCGCATCAGCTTTTTTTACTTTGGTATAAGCTTGTTTATAAAGCTCAATCGCATTAAAATACTGATGGTTTTCGTATGCTACATCAGCATCTTTTAAATAGTTTTTCTGAGCGCTTACAGAAAATACAAAAGCCATTAGGGCAAGAGTGGTTAGAGCTAGTTTTTTTAAGTTTTTCATAGGTAAATTAAACTTTATAAGTTGCTAATATATAGATTATTTTAAAACTGCAAAAATTTATTAACTAAAAACCCCAAATCATCGGGGTTTTTTGTGGTTTTATCTTAAATAAAGCATTTCACGATATTTTGGTAACGGCCAGGTGGCATCGTCAACAATTCCTTCGAGCTTGTCAACATTATAACGCATGGATTCAAAATATGGTTTTACTTTTTCGCAATAAGCGTGGGCTTGTTTCTTCGCAGTATCCAGGTTATTTGCTTTTTTTCTTTCTTCCGTCATCTGATCAGCCTCTGTTTTAATGATCGTTACTTTTTCAGAAATCTCCTTGATCAGTTCCAGTTGGCTTTTTGCGACTAATTTAAATTCAGCAGCAGATAAAATTTCCTTCATTCCTCTTACTGATTCCACTAATGTTTTTTGATAATTCAACGCTGCCGGAATAATTTGATTGCTTACCATATCAGCCATGATACGTGATTCGATCTGTATTTTTTTGGTATAGGTTTCTAAACTGATCTCATAACGCGCTTCCTGTTCACGGTGACTTAAAATGCCTTGTGATTCAAACATAGCCAATGTTTTTTTCGAAATCATTGCTTCTAATGCCCCTGGTGTAGTTGAAATATTGTTCAGACCACGTTTTTTCGCTTCAGCTTTCCATGCATCACCGTATCCATTTCCTTCAAAACGAATTCTTTTACTTTCAATAATATATTTTTTCAGAACCTGGAATATAGCTTCATCTTTCTCCACTTTTTTATTCATCAGTGCATCTACGTCCTTTTTGAAAGTCACCAGTTGTTCCGCCATGATAGCGTTTAACACAGTCATTGGTCCGCCGCAGTTTGCAGAAGAACCTACTGCACGAAACTCAAATTTATTACCGGTAAAAGCGAATGGCGAAGTTCTGTTTCGATCTGTGTTATCCAATAATATATCAGGGATACGACCAATATTCATTTTCAAAGCAGTTTTTTCTTCAGGACTCATCTTACCGTTATGAATTGCTTTTTCTAATTCATCCAACACTTTCGATAATTGTTCTCCAAGAAAAACTGACATGATAGCCGGTGGCGCTTCGTTAGCTCCCAAACGATGATCGTTATTTGCAGACGCAATGGATGCACGCAATAAATCGCCATGTTCGTAAACAGCTTTAACCGTATTTATAAAGAAGGTTAAGAACTGTAAATTGGTTTTAGGAGTTTTTCCGGGAGACAATAAATTCTTATTGGTATTTGTTGCCAGACTCCAATTGTTATGTTTCCCGCTTCCGTTTACTCCCGCATAAGGTTTTTCATGCATCAATACACGGAAATTATGACGGATCGCTACTTTTTCCATTACATCCATCAATAATAAATTATGATCAACTGCTAAATTGGTTTCCTCAAATACAGGAGCGCATTCAAATTGTGCCGGAGCTACTTCATTATGACGTGTACGTACAGGAATCCCTAACAAATGAGCTTCATATTCAAAATCCCGCATGTATGCAGAAACTCTTTCAGGAATAGAACCCCAGTAATGATCTTCTAACTGCTGGCCCTTAGCGGGAGAGTGCCCGAATAAGGTTCGGCCGGTTTGTTGCAAATCATAACGTATATTATATAAAGCAGAATCCACCAAAAAATACTCCTGCTCCCAGCCTAAGGTAGCAATTACTTTTGTCACGTTCTTGTCAAAATACTGGCAAACATCGGTTGCAGCTTTATCTATAGCGTGTAATGATTTTAATAAAGGAGTTTTGAAATCGAGGGATTCTCCTGTGTAAGAGATAAAAATAGTTGGGATGCACAACGTTTCTCCCCAGATAAATGCAGGAGACGTAGGATCCCATGCAGTATATCCGCGGGCTTCGAAAGTATTACGAATTCCACCGTTTGGAAAAGATGAAGCGTCTGGCTCCTGCTGTACTAAAGCATTTCCACTAAAACGTTCAATTGCTCTGCCACCTTCAATGGGTTCAAAAAAGCCATCATGTTTTTCGGCAGTTGCTCCCGATAGAGGTTGAAACCAATGTGTGAAGTGAGTTACGCCTTTGCTTTGAGCCCACGCTTTCATGCAGGAAGCAACCTGGTCAGCCATTTTACGCTCTACAATTGTTCCCTGGTGCATAGAATTTTGGATACTATTGAAAGCTTCTTCAGAAAGAAATTCGCGCATGGCATCTAAACCAAATACGTTTGACCCGTAGTATTGTGAAACCTGCTGGTTATTATTGTTGAATTCTACCGGGGTTCTTTTTACCACGTCCTGCATGGCTAAAATACGTCTTGTGCTCATAACTTTGATTTTATAGGGGGGTGTAACTGAAGATTGTCAATTTTTTGACAAAAATAGTTCAAAAAAAGGGGGGGTGCAAGTAAAAAAAAGTGTTTTTAAAAAAATATTGAACAAACTGGAGTGTGTAATACAATTTAAAAGAAGAAGAGAAAGACAAATAGAAGTTTTAATCTTCCTAAACCGAGTTTAAATAGGTT
>JANPOX010000650.1:0-2585 GCA_031428235.1 Bacteroidia bacterium
ATGAATCTATCTTATTTTTATTTATTATTGTATTGTTATAATAAATGAATAATATTCAATAATCATTAATACTTTTAATAATTTAGTAAATGGATAGACGTAGAGCAATCAAAAACTTGGCGTTGGTGTTGGGAGGTGTCATCTCAGCAACAACAGTTGGAATTTTAATTAAAGATATTGTAATTCCGGACAACGAAAATAGTAAGGTGTCATTTTCTACCACAGACGAAGCTCTTTTGGCCGAATTTGCTGATATTATTATTCCAACTACAAAAGCTGCACCTGGAGCAAAAGCTGCTGGTTTAGGAGCTTTTATTCCTATGATGATTAAAGAGTGTTACCCTGCAGATTTACAACAAACGTTCTTTACCGGAATGAAAGAGATGGAAGAGAAATGTCAAAAAGAATATAATAAAAATTTCATTGCATTGTCCACTGAAGAGCGTGTTAAAATAATGGAACAGTTAAGAACCGAATCGCTTGTCGATATTAAAAAACCTTCCTTTTTTATTCTTGCCAGAGACTTAACAATTCTAGGATACTTTTCATCGGAAATTGGTTGTACACAAGCACGTGAATATATTGCAGTTCCTGGTCGTTATGACGGAAATGCGGATTACAAGCCCGGACAAAAAGCTTGGGCTACTTAGAAATTAATTGCCGATAGAAATCCTTTATAATAAATTATTTAGGATTTTAGCACATTAATTTTTTCGAAATATTATCTTCAAATTAACCAAAAAGAACTCCCTAGAATGAATATAAATTCAAATTTAAAAGAAGAAAATACTTATGACGCGATTGTTGTAGGTTCAGGAATAAGTGGTGGTTGGGCTGCAAAAGAACTAACTGAAAAAGGATTAAGAGTTTTGATGTTAGAACGCGGAATGAACATTGAGCATATTAAAGATTATGATACTGCCATGAAAAATCCATGGGAATTTAAACATGCCGGTAAACTTACAGAAGAACAAAAAAGAACACATCCTGTTCAATCCAGAGATTATCCATATAGCGAAGCAAATGAAAAATGGTGGGTAAACGATCTAGAATGCCCCTATACTGAAGACAAGCGTTTTGACTGGTACAGAGGATTTCATGTGGGAGGAAAATCATTAATGTGGGGACGTCAAAGTTACCGTTTAAGTGATCATAATTTTGAAGATAATGCTAAAGATGGTCATGGTAATGACTGGCCTATTCGCTATAAAGATATTTCGCCGTGGTATGATTATGCAGAGAAATTTGCAGGAATCAGTGGGCAAGCAGAAAATTGGCCTCTTTTACCAGATGGTATATTTTTACCACCAATGGATTTGAATTGTGTGGAGAAGTCCGTTAAGGAAAGAATGGAAAAACATTACAAAGGCACCCGTATTCTTACTATTGGGCGTACTGCCAATTTGACTGTTCCCCATAATGGACGTGGAAGTTGTCAATATAGAAATTTATGCAGTCGCGGTTGTCCGTTTGGAGCTTATTTCAGTACACAATCAGCCACTCTTCCAGCTGCTATGGCAACTAAACGATTAACGGTAAGACCCTACTCTATCGTAAATCATATCATTTATGATAAAGATACCAAGAAAGCAAAAGGGGTTATGGTGATTGATGCAGAAACAAATGAAACTATGGAGTTTTATGCTAAAATTGTTTTTGTAAATGGTTCAACTTTAGGTTCAACATTTATTTTATTAAATTCAACTTCAGAAGCACATCCGGAAGGATTGGGTAATGCCAGTGGTCAATTAGGACATAACTTGATGGATCATCATTTCCGTTGTGGTGCTTCAGGAAAAGCAGAAGGCTTTGAAGATAAATATACTTATGGGCGAAGAGCGAATGGTATATATGTTCCAAGATATCAAAATATAGGCAATGATAAAAGAGATTATTTAAGAGGTTTTGGTTATCAAGGTGGTGCCAGTAGAAATCCTTGGCATGAAGAAGTTGCAGAATTAGCTTTTGGTGGAGATTTTAAAGATAAAATGAGTCTACCGGCTGATACATGGAATATGGGATTAGGTGGTTTTGGCGAAATGTTACCTTACTATGAAAATAAGGTTTATATCAACCATGACAAAAAAGACAAATGGGGCCAATCGGTATTAGCCATTGATTGCGAATACAAAGAAAATGAGAAAAAAATGCGTATTGACATGATGAATGATGCAGCAGAAATGCTTGAAGCATCAGGAATTAAAAATGTAGAAACGTATGATAATGAATGTTATCCTGGAATGGCCATTCACGAAATGGGAACTGCCAGAATGGGTAATGACCCTAAAACGTCTGTTCTAAACAAATGGAATCAAATGCATGAAGTAAATAATGTATTTGTAACAGATGGTTCTTGTATGCCATCAATTGCTTGCCAAAATCCATCATTGACCTTTATGGCATTAACGGCTAGAGCTTGCGATTATGCAGTAAAAGAATTAAAAAAAGGGAATATTTAGTATACAAAAGATGAATAGAAAATTAAAAATGGGTATGGTCGGTGGTGGCCAAGATGCATTTATAGGTGCCATTCACCGCTTAGCTGCCAATATGGATGGTCTTATAGAATTAAGTTGTGGTGCATT
>JANPOX010000651.1:0-1806 GCA_031428235.1 Bacteroidia bacterium
GTAAACAGCAAGTTTTTCATATAGTAGAAGTTAAGTTTTTTAATTGTTATATGGTATAGTCATGTTTAACGTTGTTAACACTGAGGCAACATGACTATTTCATAAATACTTTTTTAAAATAATTTTACTAAAGATAACAAAATAATTTAAAACAATAATTTGCGCAACCACTTAATAGTTATAAATTTGGCTAACTTTTTTTAACCCCAATTTTTCAATATATTATTATGAGCAAAATTAAAGTAGCCAACCCCGTTGTAGAATTAGATGGCGATGAAATGACCCGCATCATTTGGAAATTTATTAAAGACAAATTAATTGTTCCTTACCTGGATGTAGATATAAAATACTATGATTTAGGTATGGAATACCGTGATGAGACAAATGATCAGGTTACTATTGATGCTGCTGAAGCGATTAAAAAATATGGAGTAGGTATTAAATGTGCTACCATTACTCCTGATGAAGCTCGTGTAAAAGAATTTAATTTGAAACAAATGTGGAAGTCTCCTAATGGAACTATCCGTAATATTTTGGATGGTACTGTTTTTCGTGAGCCAATTGTTTGTAAAAATGTACCACGTTTGGTTTCTAACTGGACAGCTCCAATCATTGTTGGCCGTCATGCGTTTGGCGATCAGTATAAAGCAACGGATTTTGTAGTTCCCGGAAAAGGAAAATTGACCATGAAGTTTGAAGGTGAAGATGGAAAGGTTATCGAGCACGAGATCTTCAAATTTAATGGTCCAGGTGTTGCTATGGGCATGTATAATGTAGAAGAATCTATCCGTGGATTTGCTCACTCATGTTTTAATGTAGCGTTAAATAAAAAATGGCCTTTATATTTATCTACTAAAAATACCATCTTAAAAAAATACGATGGTCGTTTTAAAGATATTTTCGAAGAAATTTATCAGGCAGATTATAAAGCTAAATACGAAGCAGCAGGTATTGTTTATGAACATCGTTTAATTGATGATATGGTAGCTTCTGCTTTAAAATGGAATGGAAATTTTGTTTGGGCTTGTAAAAATTATGATGGTGATGTTCAGTCTGATTCAGTTGCGCAAGGATTTGGATCCTTAGGTTTGATGACATCTGTATTGATTACTCCGGATGGAACAATTATGGAAGCAGAAGCGGCTCATGGTACGGTAACCCGTCACTTCCGTGACCACCAAAATGGAAAACCAACATCTACAAACCCTATTGCAAGTATTTTTGCATGGACACGTGGTTTGGAGTTCCGCGGTAAATTAGACGGTAACCAAGAGTTGATTAATTTTTGCCACGCTTTAGAACAGGTTTGTGTTGAAACTGTTGAAAGTGGGAAAATGACTAAGGACTTAGCAGTATGTACTCATGGAAACAAAGTAAACCATGGAGAACATTATTTATATACTGAAGAGTTTTTAGATGCGATTGATCAAAATCTGAAAAAGAAATTATCTAAATAATTAAATAAATTTTGTCACTTCGAGCGAAGTCGAGAAGTAAAATGTAAAAAAATGGATCAGGAATTATTTGATAGAGTAGAGAATGCATTAAAAACCATTCGCCCTTATTTAGAGGCTGATGGTGGTGATGTTGAATTACTTGAAATAACAGATGACAATACAGCTATTCTTGAATTAAAAGGAGCTTGTAGTACTTGCAGCATGAGTCAAATGACCATGAAAGCAGGGATAGAAGAAACGATTATGAGAGCCGTTCCTGAAATAAAATTTGTACAGGCAATCAAAAATTAATTTTTGATTTACTAATGGGACCTCTATTAAATAGAATTTTTTAGGCGAACGATTTTTT
>JANPOX010000652.1:0-5641 GCA_031428235.1 Bacteroidia bacterium
TAGTGCCGGAGTTAGATATGAAAGTTATAATCCACCACTACTGGGTTATTTACCGGGCTACAAAGGTTCCGGTATTCCTTATCGTTTTGCGAGATATAAACACAAAGACATTGATATTACTGTTGGTAATTTTTATGAGCAATTCGGCAGCGGCATCACCTTAAGAGCTTATGAAAACCGTGGATTATTATACGATAATGCATTAGATGGAATGCGCGTCATTTTCACACCTAAAAACGGAATTACCATAAAAGGATTGGTAGGAAAACAACGTACTTATTTTTCACTTTCACCAGGAACAGTAAGAGGTGTGGATGGAGAAGTAAATATTATGGAATTGTTTGACTCTATTTTAGGTAAATCAAAAACAAAAGTGATTTTGGGCGGAAGCTTTGTGAGTAAATATCAAGAAGATCAAAACCCTTCATTAGTTCTTCCTCAAAACGTAGCAACAGGTGCTGGACGTTTAACAATCATTAGAGAGGGGTTTAATTTTAATGCAGAATACGCCAACAAAATAAATGATCCATCCTATCAAAATAAATACAGTTATAAAGATGGTCATGCTATTATAGCCTCTACATCCTATGGTACTGATGGATTTTCTATAATGCTTTCTGGAAAAATGTTAGATAACATGAGTTTTAGAAGTGACAGAGATGCTCAAAATACGATTGCCATGATCAACTACCAACCTGATTTCAGTAAATTTCATACCTATTCTTTAATGGCTTACTACCCATATGCGACACAACCAAATGGAGAAGTTGGTGGTACGGGAGAAATCCAATACAAATTTAAAAAAGGAACGCTTTTAGGCGGTAAATATGGAATGGATATTACCGTTAACGGTTCGGCGTACTACGCATTAGACACTACCGGGATACCGCCAATTAGTGACACCCTAAGAAATTTTAAGTATTCAACTAATTACGGGAGTGTGGGCGATGAATATTATCATGATTTTAATGTTGAGATCACAAAAAAATTAAGTAAAAAGTTAAAGTTTACTTTAATGTACGCGAATCAGTTTTTAAACCAATCTATTGTGCAATTTAACACGCCTGATAAAGAGGAACATCCGGATATTAAATCCCATATTGGAGTATTGGATGTTACGTGGAGATACAAAACCGGATCAGCCATTCGTTTTGAAACACAAGGCTTTTTTGCCGATTACGATTATAAAGAACACGCTATTGATGCTAACGGAAATAAAAATATCACCAGCAATACCGGCTCCTGGCTATCCGGCTTAATTGAATGGACTCCAAATACGCATTGGAGTATTACATTGGCCGACCAATACAATTATGAAAACCCTGTTGAATCAAAAAAAATACATTATTATTTTGGAATGATTGGTTACACCAACGGGCCTACAAGAATATCTGTAAGTTACGGTCGCCAACGCCAGGGTATTTTCTGTGCCGGCGGTGTGTGTCGTTTTGTGCCTTCATCCAGTGGTTTAAATATTAGTATATCGTCCAGTTTTTAGAACACCAAACTAATTCATATAACAATGAAAAAGATAATTTTTGCAATAGCCATTTTAATCACCATCTTATTTGTAAATACAAGTTGCGATAAAGTTAAAGATGTGAGAGACCCAAATGCGGAAGCCATTAAAGGAAATAGAAAAGTATTTGTAGAAGATTATACAGGTCATAAATGCGGAAATTGCCCTGCGGCTGCCGATACTTTACAATACCTAACGAAAGAGTTTCCTGGTCAGGTTGTTGCCTTGGCCATTCATGCAGGATTCTTCGCTACTGTAAATGGATCTTATCCCACAGATTTAAGAAACCCTGTTAGTACCGCTTATGATAATGTGTTTGGGATTTCGCTAGCTGGCAATCCAAATGGATTGGTAAACAGAGTTGGATTTGGAACAGGTGGCTTTATCAAAGCATACTCCACATGGGAAGGAGAGGTAGCTCAAATGCTTAGTAGGCCTGCGAAATTTGAGATTAAGATCAGAAATAATTTTACAACTTCGAACAACAACTTAAATACAAGTATTACCGTTAAATCATTAACTAATAATGCCGGCATTTACAAATTAGTTGTGCTACTTTCTGAAGACAGCATTATTGCCGAACAATTAGATTATAGATTACCATCAGGTAGTCAACTAATTCCAAATTACGAGTTCAAACATGTTTTAAGAGAAGCTGTTAATAGTACCTGGGGTGATCCTATTTTTGCAAGTGGCGCTATAGCGAACGACTCTACGGTAAAAGCATTTCCTAATTATTCAATTAATTCGGCCTATAATGCATCAAAGTGTCATGTCATTGCTTATGTTTATGATGCAGACCCTTCAAGCCCAACATACTATGAAGTATTGCAGGTAGAAGAAGCGTATGTGAAGTAATTCCCTTTGCAAAGCTCTCTTTAAATGTATATTTTTATGGCTTTATCAGTATTATGAAACCATCCATTCCAAGAGGTACCCGTGATTTTGGCCCTGCCGAAATGCAAAAGCGCCAGTATATTTTCAATATCCTTAAAACCAATTTTCAATTATTTGGTTATGCCCCTATTGAAACGCCTAGCATGGAAAATATCACCACACTCACGGGGAAATATGGTGAAGAAGGTGATCAATTGATTTATAAAATTTTAAATTCCAGGATACACGAAAGTAAAGACGATAAAAAAGAACTTTTAAAAAAAGAATTTGCTACTTCTCTTGAAAAATCCTTTAATTCAGAATTGCTTACAGAAAAAGCATTACGTTACGATTTAACGGTTCCATTTGCGCGTTACGTGGTAATGAATCATAATAACCTCGCATATCCATTTAAACGCTACCAAATACAACCAGTTTGGCGTGCAGATAAACCACAAAAAGGGCGTTACCGTGAGTTTTACCAGTGTGATGCAGATGTGATCGGATCAAATTCATTAGTGAATGAATTGGAGTTGCTGGCGATGATGGATAAATCATTTACGGAATTGAATATTCCGGTAGTGGTGAAATTCAATAACCGTAAAATACTGAGTGGCATTGCGGAAGTTTTAAATGCAAGTGAACAAATCATTGACATTACTGTAGCTATTGATAAACTGGATAAAATCGGCAAAGAAGGCGTTGTGAAAGAACTCTTGGAAAAAGGTATTTCGGAAACCGCTATTAAACAATTGGAACCTTTAATTGATCTATCAGGATCTAATAATGATAAGGTTGCTGTTCTGAATACATTTTTAGCCAAAAGTGAAATTGGCAAAAAAGGGATTGAAGAAATTAATTTTTTATTAAACAGTTTAGAAACAATCAACATTCAACACATTAATGTAGAGCTTGATATTACGCTTGCCCGCGGTTTAAACTATTACACTGGAACTATTTTTGAAGCAAAAGCTAATGCAGGAACTTTCACCCCGAGTATTTTAGGTGGTGGACGTTATGATGATCTCACCGGAATATTTGGATTGAAAGGTTTATCTGGTGTTGGGATCTCTTTTGGTGTTGACAGGATTTATGATGTGATGGAGGAGTTGAATTTGTTTCCTCCCGAGGTGAACAAAGTTTCTACGACTAAATTATTATTGGCTTATTTCAGTGAGGCAGAACAGGCTCATTGTATTGGATTAGCGGCCAAATTACGGGCGAACGGCATTAACACAGAAGTATATCCGGATGTTGCTAAAATGAAAAAACAATTTGAGTATGCCGATAAAAAACAAATTCCATTTGTGGGTGTGATCGGCAGCAATGAGATGGCCAATAAAACCATTATGTTGAAGAACATGACAGCCGGCACACAGGAAGAAGTTGTCTTAGAGAAATTAATGGAGGTTTTAAAATGAAAAATCCTGTTGAAGAATTACCGGATATTATAGATGCCAAAGAATCTGATTATTTATATTTAAAAACATCCGGCATCATCAATTCAGGGAAAGGTTTGTTTACTTCTATTCGTATTTATCAAAACGAAGTAATCTCTATATTTAAAGGAGAGATATTATCCAACAAAGAAGCGGCTTTAAGAGCGCAACATAAGCAGGATGGCTACTTCATTAGCATGCTTGATGGAAGTATCATGGATTCCATGCACATTAACTGTTTTGCAAAATATGCTAATGACAGCGAAGGATTTAAAAAAAATTCTTTTAAGAATAATTCAAAAATAGCATTGGACGAAAAAAACCAAGTTTGTTTAGTAGCTACCAGAGATATAAAAATAAACGAAGAAATATTCTGCGGTTACGGGAAAGCGTATTGGAAAAATTTTAAGAATTAGTTTCTAGAATATTCTGATTTCTGAATAGCAGAAAGACCTTCTTAAAACAATAATTTTCTTTCGATGATTGAAAATCGTTTGCCCGGACCAAGAACGTGCATTTTTATTCCTTCCACCGTTATCGGGTCTCCGTTTTCAATCTCGGTCAAATCTGTGTATTGGATACCAGTCCCATCCGCAATAACTACCAATCCAGTACCTACAACTTGGAGTTCATCTCCCCCATAAATTACCACTCCAGTATCTAAACTAAGTCCTAATCCTAAAACACCTGGGTTATAGGTTAACGTTTGAATTAAGCGGCCAAAACGTCCACGTTGTGTGAAATGAGTATCAATAAAAACATTATCAATAAAATTAAGGCCATTGGTCAGTTCAAGCTCACCTTTTATTAATGCATCCTGACTACTGCCCGAAATAATCATTGTGTCAGACATAGCTGCGGCACCTGCACTATTGCCACATATAATAAACATTGGATCTTCATAATATCTTTTTTTTATCATTGCCAGGAATTTGGTTCCTCCAAGCAAACTACTCAATCTTAACTGATCGCCCCCACCAATATAAATAGCATTACATGATTTTATTTTTACCAAATTGGATATGAGATCTGCTTCTTTCCTTGTATCAAAATGTATAATGGAAATATTTGTCATTCCCATATCCTTAAAAAATTTTTTATGCTTTTGAGCAGCCTCTTTTGGTGAAGTGGTTGCCACGGTCATGTAACAAATCTTAGGTTTTTTTTTACCCGTTTCTTTTATGATTCGTTCAAAAATCTGCAGACTATCTTCCCCACCTCCAATTGGCATTAAAATCCCTTTTGGCTTAATTATTTTTCTTACTTTCATAAGTCTAATGCTTTATTATAAAAATAGTATAAGGATCGATGTTGAACATATAATTTCGATACTAAAGACTTTTCATAGCCAAAAATGAAATTTTTTATTTTATATAAAAGTAAGATGTTGCAAAATTCATCACAAATTAAATCGCCTTTATCAAACCGCTTGTTTTTAGCGTTATATTCATTATAAAAGATTTTTCATAGTTGAAAAGTAAATTTTCATATTTTTCAAGAAACATTAAAAACTTATATAAATTGGTAATACCATTAGCTATTTAAATTAATTTTGGTCTAATGGGAGAGAACCCATTACTCATCTCGCTTCGACAAGCTCAATAACCAGCTCGATGTGACAAATTTCAATCGCACTAAACCATATATGCAATTGTCTTTTATGCAGCGAAATGGATGCAAGCGACCCGCCAGCTGTGGAATGGTTCATGAACCCAAAACATCAGCAATAAAAAAGCATCTACCATTGGCAGATGCTTTTTAAAATTAAGTATAATATAATTTTTATTGTAATACAATTTTAGTAAAT
>JANPOX010000653.1:0-1876 GCA_031428235.1 Bacteroidia bacterium
TCAAATGCAGGCATTATCCAATGTGTTTCTGTGCATCCCGTTTTTTGTGATTGCGCTTAATAAATCGGAACCCATTTCCTTAATGGAATATATTGGCGCCACGCTTTGGTTTATTTGCATTATAGGGGAGGGTTTATCCGATTGGCAATTGCAACATTTTAAAAAAGACCCTACTAATAAAGGAAAAGTTTGTCAATATGGGTTGTGGAATTATTCACGTCACCCTAATTACTTCTTTCAATTAATGTTGTGGATCTCTGTGTTAATTTTCGCCCTGCCGAGTCCTTATGGCTGGTTAGCGGTTCTTTGTCCTTTATCCATTGGTTATTTAATATTTAAAGTTACCGGCATACCTATGACGGAAGAACAAGCTATTAGAAGCAAAGGCGAAGCTTATAAAGAATATCAAAGAACAACCAGTTCGTTTGTTCCACTACCTAAGAAAAATTAATTTTAGTATGGAAAAGGGAAAGTGTAATATGGAAAAAGAACTGTGTAAATTGAAAATTGCACGCTTTATTTTTTCGCATCCATTTTCCATCTTCCATTCATCCCTTTTACATTAAAAATCATGTGGTATAACTCATTATTAGAAAAAAATAAAATCCCCGATTCCTTAATTCGAATTGGCATCCGCCAACTTTTGAAACAACGATTGAAGGATGAGCATAAAGGCAATACTGAAACTCAGCAGGCTCATTTAATGAAGCTGATTAATGAATTAAAAGCATCACCTATCGCCATTAATACCGTTGATGCCAACGAACAGCATTACGAAGTGCCAACGGAGTTTTATCAATATTGTTTAGGAAAACATTTAAAATACAGCAGTGGTTATTGGAATACTGGGGTAACAGATATTGATACATCTGAGAAAGACATGCTGGAACTAACTTGTCAGCGTGCCGACTTGCATGACGGACAAACGGTTTTAGAATTAGGTTGTGGATGGGGTTCTTTGTCTTTATTTATGGCTGCTAAATTTCCGAAAAGTAAATTTACTGTAGTTTCAAATTCCCGCACACAAAAATTACACATTGATGAGGAAGCAAGAAAACGAAACCTTAGTAACCTGACTGTTATAACTATTAACATTAATGATTTTACACCTGAAAAAATCTATGATCGCGTTGTTTCTGTTGAGATGTTTGAGCATATGCGTAATTATCAAAAGTTGATGCAGTTGGTGTCGTCTGCTTTAAAACATGATGGAAAATTATTCGTTCATATTTTTACGCATAAAGAATACGCGTATAAATTTGAAGTCATTGATGAGAGCGACTGGATGAGTAAATATTTTTTCACGGGTGGAATCATGCCAAGTGATGATTTGCTATTATATTTTAATGAGCACTTAAGCATTGAAAAACATTGGCACGTAAGCGGAAAACATTATGCCAAAACATCAGAAGCGTGGCTAAGAAACATGGATGCACATAAATCCCAGATCATGCCACTGTTTGAAAAAACATATGGTAAAGATCAGGCTGTAAAATGGTGGGTTTACTGGAGATTATTTTATTTAGCCTGTGCCGAATTATGGGCATATAATAATGGAGAAGAATGGATTGTAAGTCATTATTTATTTCAGAACAAATAAAATGTGGCGTTTAATTATAGCGGTTGTTTTATTATTAGTGTCATTGCTGACAGTTTTTAAAGCACCTACCAATTTCTTTTGGAGAGTAGCCGTGGCGGTTACTGAGTTTCCTTACATTCCGGTTTTAGTGTCCTTAGTGTTCTTTGTTATTTTCATAAATTCAAAATCTTATAAAATTCCGGCATTAATAATTACAGGTGTTGCATTTGTTTTTTATACTCTTCCAATTATTGAAGCGTATGTGAGAGGAAATAATTTACCGCAGGAGTTAAGCAA
>JANPOX010000654.1:0-4041 GCA_031428235.1 Bacteroidia bacterium
ATTTCTTTTTATTTTAAAAAAGATATAGAATAATTGGTTCAATAAGTAACTCATATAATATTCGACGCTAATTTATGATTAACTACTTTATTTAACTTGAATGAGGTCTTTACTTTTCACTTCTTTATAAAGCTTTTTCAAAGATGCAGTATCTTTCAAGGGATAATTTAACCCGAGATTTATATAAAATATACCATCTAGCTTAATAACTACATCGAACCCATCTTTAGAAAATACCTTGATGATATCCTTGGATACTATCTTTGCATTCTCAACAAACCCATATTCTCTTAATATGTCTTCACTTATTAATTTCATTTGACTTTTCAAGCTGGAAAGATAATAATACCATTTTTGATTTCAAGCATGATAACATGACAAATTGAAACGTATTTTATTATAAATTCCATATTTAACCTTTTGTTCATTTTCCTAATACTTATGCAAGACTTTAGGCATCGAATTTTAACATTATCAACAGTCTATTTACGTGCAAGTTTTTTTTGAATTGCTTGTTATTTTATCAAAAATCTAATATTTAAAAATGTTCGGACATTTTTCAGGCGATCTCTCTACTAGTTGGTCACCTATTTGTTAAGATAGGAATTTAGCTTATTTTATTCTGCCTTTCTTAAAAACATACTGCTAATGAGATTAGCCAAAATGATCCGCCAGCTTTGCGGACGAAATAGTTGGGAGGAATTTTTTTAAAAAAAACTAGAAACTTTTGGGAATTGTCACATGGCGCATTGAACTTACGTATGGCGGCTAACTATGAAAAGGCGCTTTTTCAACAGTCACACCATTCATTACTTAGTTTTTTTTTACAAAACAACTTTTACAAAGTTATGTAACAAAGTCTTTAAAAAACTAATTCTAACACAAACTATAAATAGCTATTTTCATATAGCTTTAAAATTGTTCACGTATACTGAATGACTAATTTAAGTTCCAACTAAAGAAGTCAGATGCTGGCAAGTCGTATATTATTTCTTTTATAAAATGCGTATCCTTCAATAATAAATCTTTCTAATTTTTCTCCATCCCACGGTTTTTCAATAAACCGAAATACCTCTGCGATATTTATCGCTTCTATAAGGTCTTGCCTCTCACCATATGTTGTCAGTAATATTCTTGAAACATCAGGATAATTTTTCAAAGACTCCGTTAGGAACTTAATACCTGTTTTTGAAGGCATTCTTTGATCGACGATTAAAACATGTATTTCATTTTCAAATAAAATTACCTCTGCCTCTTCTGCTGAAACAGCCGTAAAAACATTAAAAATTCTTCTAAAGGATGAATTGAATGATTGCAAATTATGCCGTTCATCATCCACATATAAAACGCTAATAATTTTGGTCTGAAACATAAAAAATCAATTTTCACTTTATTATCTTTATTTAACTAAACTTTAAATAAAGTATAAAAATAGATTATTAATTAATTATGAATACTACCGTTAAACGGATTTTTAGCACGTTATATTAAAAATAGAATGATTGGCCACAAGATTATCAAAGCAACTCAAATTTATGCTAAAGTGGTTCAATGCGAATTAAGCCTTGAAATGTAGACGTAAAAAGAGAGGATATATACCCCAAAATGTGCTGAATTAGCTAATGATCTATAATACATTCGCAAAAATTAAATGATCAATGAAATATTTGGCTTCCAATTTAGAAAACGAAGCTATGATAGAAGCTATTCGTCATCAATAAAATGATTCATCTCTAAATACATTACAAGTACATTGTGTATAGTTCCAATTTTATATACGGCTTCTCTTAAAACTGTTTCCGTACATTTAAACTTATTTGCCCAATACGCAATCCCATCTTCACTAGTGTCAACTTTCCCATCTTTTATATACTTATATTCTTCCATACTACAAAGGTAATTTGCATACTCGCCAAATAAAATACGTATTACTACTTAATTTTTAAGCTAAGTACTACTACTTAATTTCACTAAGTAATACTACTTATTTTTACAACAGTAGTACTTAGACAAACCCCCAGTTTTACTCAAACCTTATACTTTGCTTCGTTAAAAACATACCGTTAAATCTTTAGAAACTTGATATAAAAGACAATTAAGAATATAAGTTGGTAATAATTATTAACTAACTAAAACTAAAAAATTATGGCATTTACAGGCAACGAAGCTGAAAGATTTCCATTGAAAACATCTGCTGGATGGACAGCAAATTACAGAAAAGCGAATCCTAACAGGATTAAAGCACACTTTTTTGGAATGAACATTATTAAAGATATATTGGTGCAACCGGGTTGTGTTGGTATTCGATGTTATTATGCATTAGATGAAAAAGGTGTTCAACAAATGATTATGGTAGGCGCTGATAGAGGAGAGAATGATCTTTATAATGGTATCATTGCCGAAGTTTCTGCGCCATGTCCTCCTTTCTGCGGAGGAGGCACACAACATATTATGCAAATATTATCTAGCAGAAATAAAATAACGACTTATAACGGCGTCTAAAAAGTGCTTGCGAGCAGTTGGAATTTGTAAAAGCAGTCGCTCCGCAAAAAGTAGACCGCACTTCTTCTTCAGATAGATCTAAACATAGCAAAGTGTTATTTTATATTCAAGATCCAAAAATAAATTTAGTTTTTCAGTTACAGTTTAAGTACGTTTAAAATGCTGTTTCCAATTAATTGGATCACCATGCACGCCTATATCGTGTACATTTTGCAGCCATTGAATAAATCTATCCGCAGTCTTTATAGGAATTGAGGGGCCTTTCATACTTCTACCTTCGCTACATACTTGCCAAAATTGTTTTGGAATATTTACTGCGTTATCACCAAAATAGTAAAAGGTTTTTGAAATCAGTACGGTTTTCCCTCCAGTGTCAACTTCAAGATGCCGCTGATTAGCATTGCCATTTTCCAAAGAATGCGCTGAGTTCTCTTGAATCCATTCTTCAGTTTTAGTATCCTGATGATAGAAGTTGTCGCCATACATTTGTACTAAGCTTCCATTAATCACTGGCTTTTTATACTGAAATCTGGGATCATTCCAATAATCATTGAAGGTTGTTTTTTCCTCAACCTGCATTGCGAATATAAGGTGGTGAAGGCACTTGAGCTTTACACTTCCTGTGCCGATGATCCAATCACCAATTTGTAAACGTTTATTATCGCGGATTGTAGGTTTGCAAACAGCAAGTGTGCAATAACCCCCAAATGGATTAGGAGCTAATCCAAAGTCGTGTTCTATTTTGTATGAAAAATATGCCATATTTATTTTAATTGCATTTCACTCTGGTAATTGTATAAATCGGTTCCCTATTTGAGCCATCTGGATTCTGTGCGGGCATGCTTTTGCCACTCATTGCATCGCCCAACTTATCGAGCGAATTCCACCCCAATGGCGCACCGCCATATTTCTTAAACGCCTCTGGTAATTCAACGGCGTTACTGCAACCGTGTAAAAACACTCCTACTATCGTTTTACCCATTAAATGGGCCTGCCTGATTTCATAATTGACCCAAGGTCTCATATGCGTTTCTTCCCCTATCAGGCAAATAAAAGTTCCTGCCCAGCTAATGCCATCTTTCAATATGCCTGCAATTTCCTTATCAGAAGGTCTGGGTTCGTTATTGTGTTTAGTGCTATCGACTGAACTGTTTCGAATCGCATAGCCTTTATCTTTTAAGCGTTGCTTAAGCCTTTGAACATGATCATCATCATCACCATGGTGACTAATGAATACGTTGTGTGTATTATCCATTGTTTTTCAATTAAATTTTAAACAATACGTAGATTCCATTTTGGAGGAAAGAAATAATTTAAAGGTTTTAATGAAGTTGGATTAAACCGTTGCTTTATACGTGTGCGGTCTGAAACCCCACTTATCTCTGGGTGAAATACCCGTGAGTACTTGTCTACTTCACAGAATAAATTTTGGCAGTCAATTAATTGTAATGATCTTCCCCATAAATCCTTAAAATTAATTTCCAGTCTATCAAATTCCTCAAATTGTCTATCCGTTACTAGTTTAATAATGTCTTCTTC
>JANPOX010000655.1:0-3847 GCA_031428235.1 Bacteroidia bacterium
GGTCCAAAAGTATTAAAGGGACGCACAATTGTAAGCGGAAGGTTGAAGCTTCTATAAAAGGATTCTGCAATGCAATCGGCACCAATCTTTGAAGCGCTATAGGGAGATTGTGGTTGCCTTGGATGCAATTCATCGATAGGCACATATTGTGCAGTTCCGTAAACTTCCGAAGTAGAAGTTACAATAACCCTTTCTACGCCTAAATCTTTGGCAGCCTGTACTACATTCAGAGTGCCCTTCACGTTTGTATCAATGTAAGAATCGGGGCTATGATAAGAAAAAGGTATTGCTATAAGTGCCGCCAAATGGAAAACTACGTCAATTCCTTTCATAGCGGTTCGAACGCCGTTAGGGTCCCGAATATCTCCAGCAAAAATTTTCATTTTTTCAATCTTATCTTTCTCTACCGAATCTAACCAACCCCATGAATTAAAAGAGTTATAATAAACAAAAGCAGTTACCTCACAGCCTGCCTCTAACAATGTTTCTGCAAGATGACTGCCTATGAAACCATCTGCCCCGGTGAGTAATACTCTTTTTCCTTTTAAATCCATAAAAATAAGTCCGATGAACGGCAAATATAAACTGTTATATCGTACTCTCAAGTACGATTAAAGTTAAAGCTAAAGTTCATACTATTTTTTAAAATCTGAGAAATGAAATCTGAACCAAGGCAACATCTTGAACACCTTTATTAGCAAAAGCAAAAGGTTAATAAAAAAAGATAATGCCGTAGCGTAAGCCGCCCCAATACCCCCATATAATCTTATAAAATAATAATTGAAAGCGAGGTTGGTTATTATATTAATGATGGCCAACCAAATAAGAAACTTTGTTTCTTTATAGTAATAAATATAGGAGCTAAAAAGCATATACACACCCCAAAAGAAATACCCTATGCTTACCCAGAGCACATACGTATACCCTTGAAAATATCTAATATCCATAAAATACTTAAAAAAGAATGGGCTAGCAATATTCATCATAACGAGTATTAGCAACAATCCACCAATACACATATATGTAAATATTCGTATTTGCCTTTCCTGCACCGCATCCTATTCTTTAAGACGTTCCATTATAAATGGGGAGGCTATATTAGCTAATGCGCTCGCCCCAATAAGCATAACTGTTCCAATAGTATATCCCACACTATAAATACCTGCCTCTTTTAAAGAGACCATTTTAGAGATGAAGAGCCTGTCAGACTGGTTCACAACAAATTTACCCAGTGTATGAAAAATCAAGGGTGCGCCAAATATTATACTTGCCTTTATGTATTTCCATTGTATATCAAGGGTAAGTAATTTCTTCCTGTAAAAATATAAAAAACTAGCCCCGGTAAATATTACAGTAGTTACCAACCATGAAAGAAGCCTTCCTTTCCACCCCATTCTCATCTGCACTACGAAAAGCAAGGTGAGCGCTACCTCGACCAATACTCTCAAAATATTATAAACTGCGTAATATTTAGAATCTCTTATTACAATTTGATAGGAGGATATTGTATCTATGTATATCGTCATAGCTGCTAATGGAAACATACTTAATGCCCACCATTTTGAGTCTAGAGGAAGCTCTAATATGCCTGCGAAATAATCATAAAAAAAATAGCCGAGAAAAAAAAGAACAAGCGTAGGTAAAATAGGTATGAAGGCTACTGAGGAAAATAACGAAGCGAATTTCCTTTTGTCTTCCATATGAAAATACTCAACTGTTATATAACCGTATGCTACAAGACTAACTAAAGGGATTAAAATGGTTACATAAGTATTAATTAGTGCTAGTAAGCCATAGTCTGTCGGTGTAAGGTAGTGCGACAATACCGGCATTAGTAGAAAATTAATCCCAGCCCCAAAAAAACCGACAAATGTGTATATACTAAGAGAGCGAAGGGATTTCATTAAATGGTAGCTAAAACCTTTTTTGCGTTATTTGTCTATCGCAAATGTACCATACTAGGTTAATAATACCTCCATTACCGGGTTAAAGTTATTCAACAATTTGAGAAAGAACTTGCTAGCTCCCATAAATGCAGTCAACCTATTACCTGTAAAATGTTTCCGTCTCTTAAAAAACCTTTACTCCTAGAAATCAAAAGATTAATATTTTACTCCAAGCTGGTTGTACTCTTTTTAAAAAATGAACTAAGTCTTTTGCTGTCACAGATTTTTTAAGAATAATGTCCCTTTTTAAAACTTTTTGACGGATTGGTGTACGCAAATGCGAAAGATATTTGTGTGAAAGGTCTTTTAGTGTATTTGAATATCCCCTGTTTTAGGGTTCAAAATTTTCACGACACAAATTCTATTAAACTAGCTACTTGGGCTTCTAAAGTAAATTTCGATTTAAAAGTATTCTTCATTTTCTCCTTATCTATTATCTCTACTCCTTTGTTTTCGTAAACATAATTAAGTCTTTCAACCAGCGAATCAACATTATTTGATTTAAACAACAAACCATTTTTTTCATCGTTTATTATTTCCGGTATGCCGCCTGTATTAGACGCCAAGACCAGAGCTTGTTGGCTTAGTGCCTCAATGATTACATTTCCAAAACCCTCAGAAATTGATGGTACTACGACAAGATCTACAACATTAAATAAAGAAAGTAAATCCTTATTTTGCATATATCCGTTTAAAATAAAGTAATCTAAAAGTTGATATTTCGATATCAATAACTTTAATTTTTCAAGGTCTGGACCATCTCCGACTATAATTACTTTAATCTCTTTTGACGAAATACTTTTTCTGCTTATAAATACTTTAAATGCTTCTACAAAGAAAAAATGACCTTTTAATGCAGCATTTACTACACCTGGAACCACCAAGATAAATTTATGATTATGAATCGCATGTTGATGTAAAAAAGCTGCACCAGCGATGCTATCAACCTTTTCTTCTGGCAAACTATTATGAATTATTGCACTATTTATATTATTCACATAAAAATTTTTTACAACATCATTTTTTACAGCTTGTGATATAAAAATACTTTTATTGTCTGTGAAATAAGCCATTGCCTTATTTGCTGCGTTAAATATCCTTAAATAGATTTTCTTTTTTAATAGAAAATGATAATCAAACCCTCTATAGTAACTTATAATCTCAAATGTAGGTTTGAATGTAATAAAATGATATAATTTAGTAAGTCGTGTTACCCATTGCGAAATTAGTAGCACTGCAATTACAGAGTCGGCTTGAGTCTGCACTATTATTTTGGAAAGATCATTTACTGTTTTAAATGAAGCAAACAAACTTTTTGATGAAATAACATCCATGCAATTAATTCCAATTACAAATGTCCTTTCTTTCGGCAGGGTTAAGGACGAGGCGCATTTCTCATTAACTTGATCTGAGAGGATAACTAAGCTAAAATTATTTATTTCGCTTTTTTGAAAGTAATTAAGCTGGTTGATAGTCTGCAGTTCTGCTCCCCCAATTTCTAACGTAGGTAAAACGTATAGGAATTTTTTAGTACCAATTTTTTTAATCAACCCTTCTTTCATTACTTATATTAGTATTTAGACATAACATAAAATATCAAAATGAACCCCATCTAAATTATTGTCACTGGATACGAGTTTGTCTGTATAAACATTAACAATTTTAGAATAGCCTATGTTATTTAAGTAAATTAAAAGTTCTTTAGGGCTTGAGTTTTGAGCTTTCAAGGTTGCGTCGTCCAATTCAAGAAACAAAGTAGGATGCCACTTTAACAAGGTTTGCTCTCCACCTTTTAATACCTTATATTCAAAACCCTCTACATCTATCTTTATAAAATCCAATCTTTTAAGGCCTGCAGTTAATAAATAGTCATCTAAAATCTTTACTTCCACCATAATATT
>JANPOX010000656.1:0-1896 GCA_031428235.1 Bacteroidia bacterium
GTATCAGGCTGCCAGGTATGTAAAGGGAAAACCGGCATTTTGATACCAAACGCTAAAAAGATACACCAAAAAACAAATGACTGCTGACTTAAATTCATGGCTTTACCCGCCTGGTAAAGGTCGGTAATGGCCCATGATTTAATGCCTGTATTAAATCCTGTATGATTATATAAGTAGATGAATCCAACCAACATAAATAATGAACCCAGTAATGTGTAAACGAAAAACTTGAACGTAATTTTTCCGCGATTTTCTCCACCCCATATTAAACAAATAAAATATATCGGGATCAATGCTAATTCCCAGAATACATAAAATAAGAATCCATCATTAGCGGTAAACACACCGATCAATGCCATTTGCATTAAGAGAATTAATCCATAAAATGAACTTGGTTTTTCGTAAGTAGTATTAAAGGACGATAAAATAATTAACGGAACCAGGAATGTAGTTAACAAGACCATTAAAAGGGATAAGGCATTAATGCTGACAGCAAAGTGAATTCCTAATGATTCAATCCATGAACAATTCAACATTAAAAGATGACTATCAGGATTGTGGCGGAACATATGCAACGTTAATAATGCTAAAACAAATTCCACAATCGATAAACCTAAAGCTAACGTTCTGCTAGTATTCCCTTTTGTGAAAAACACTAATAACCCTGCAATAAGTGGTATAATAATTAATAATCCAACTAACATATATATTCTTTTATAATTTAAATTATTTTATGAATGTGAAAAACAAAATAGTGATGATTCCTAACACCATTCCGAAAATGTACAAACCAATATGACCTGTCTGTGCTTTGCGGACAATATTGCCAATTCCCATGACGGCGCTTCCCACTCCATTTACAATACCATCGACTACCTGCAAGTCTAAGAACTTATAAAACACAATAGAGATTCCATCTAACGGTTTACGAATTACCACATCATACAATTCATCTACATAGTATTTATTGTAGATCAGCTTTTTGATCCCTGTTAATTTAGCATCATTTGGTTCCGGCAAAATATTGTTTTTCATATAGACCATGTAAGCAAAGAAAATAGTTGCCAGGGCAGCGGCCGTTGCAATTGCCATTAAAGTCCACTCTTTAGTATGATTTAAAATACTTGGATTTTTGTGAATTATAATAGAATCTAAATGATGATGAAACCAGTTTGTTGTACCCCAAAATTCTGGTAAGCCTAAAACTCCGCCAAAAATTGAAAAAATTGCTAACACGATTAAAGGAATCGTCATTGTTTTTGGAGATTCGTGCAGATGGTGTTCTTGTTCGTGTGTTCCTCTGAATTTTCCAAAGAAAGTTAGGAACAATAAACGGAACATATAGAAGGCGGTTAAGATAGAAGCAACTTGCCCGAAAAACCATAAAGTAGGGCTATGCTCATAAGTGTGGGCTAAAATTTCGTCTTTTGAAAAGAATCCTGATAGTAAAGGAAATCCACTGATAGCAAGTGTTCCTATTGCCATCACTTTTCCGGTGATTGGTAAATGTTTCCACAAGCCGCCCATTTTACGCATATCCTGTTCGCCACCCATGGCATGAATAACAGAACCCGCGCCTAAGAATAATAAAGCTTTAAAAAACGCGTGCGTAGTTACATGAAATACAGAGGAACTATAGGCACCCACGCCTAATCCTAAAAACATTAAGCCTAACTGAGATACAGTTGAATAAGCTAATACTTTTTTAATGTCATTTTGAAATAATCCTATAGTCGCAGCAAATAAAGCTGTAGCAACTCCTACTACCGCAACAATGTGAGAAGCGTCCTCTGACATTGAATAAAATACATTGGAACGAACGATCATATAAATACCTGCTGTTACCATCGTCGCCGCGTGAATTAAAGCGGACACAGGTGTCGGGCCAGCCATGGC
>JANPOX010000657.1:0-1566 GCA_031428235.1 Bacteroidia bacterium
GAAATACACTCTAAGGATATACTTGGAATTGAATCGGCTAAAATCGGTTCAACTGTTTCAAAGAAATTTTTATTATCTTCTGTTAAGGCTTTAACCCAAGCCGTTGCTGCATCATCTAATCCTCTACCTGTAAAATGAACGCATTGGTCACGTTCTCTTAAAACAGTTGTTTGAATATTGTCTGTAAAAGGTCCTGGATAAACAGGAGCAAGCGTTTTATCCGAAATAGCCTTGTTCTGTGCCGACACAATAATTGGAGAAGGTGCTGGTGGAGGAGGTAATGGGCTACTTATTACTTTACAGTCCAAATCACCAGAATAAGAAGTTCTTGCCACTACCCAAGCTAATTTATTATTTCCTAAATCTTGTCTTGTTTTTTTGATAAGACGTTGTAAATTATCTAAGTAACTGGCTTCTGATACAGGTAATGGCTTATTATTACGTAATGCTGAAAGATTAAGAAGGTTTTGCGTTTCACCTTCCATCCATAAAACAGCACGAACACCTAAGTTGATACCGTAATACCTTAAAACTGTGTTCAGATTTGAGTAAGGCGTTCCTTTATCGTAATATCTAATGGGGTCTTTGGGGTTATCTGATTGAAAATCGCTTGGAACACCAACATTTGGATTCTCTGCACTTTCACGCCAAACTCTCACCGATGCACCTGCCCAACCCGTATTGAAAAACATAATTGGCACATTTAGTTTTGCGGATAAAGCATCACCTACTTTTCCCCAATAATAAGGACCAAGACCAGTTGGACCAATGGCAGAGGTTTTTTTTAGTTGGGAAAATTCAATTATTGAAAATTGAGACAAATCTGCGTGTAAAAAAGGTAAATTTTCATAATAAGTTCGTGGACTAAGAAAATTAGCACAATTTACTCTATCGTCTGTTGCTGCGGTTTCATTTGTTTCCAGCAAAGCACTTCCCCCAGCATTCGATTGCCCCGCAATTACAAAAACTTCACCCACACCTACACGACTAATTGATGAAACACTTCCTACATTTTTACCATTTAAAAGACCCCTAACTTCCATCGTGTACCAGCCGCCTTTTACAGTTACACTTCCTTTAAATAATCCTCCCAAAGGGGAAGATTTTATAACTGTCCAATCAATAAGAGTTCCTTGACCCACTTTCACAGGCGTAAATTTTACTTGAATAGTGTCCATCGGTTGTGAATAACTTCCCGTTATTGTTACAAGGGCTTGACTGTTCAAATCCCGCTGAAAAATTTGACGTACCACAGGCGATGAAATCGTTATTTGGCTAAACAATAAATTTGAAGTGCCTGACAATAAAATTAATAATAAAATTTTCTTTAACATATCCACAAGATTTTGAGGTGGGTTTAAGTATTTACGTACTAAAAGGATAGACGGATTTAAGAGATTAAACGTTGCTTTTATCTTTACAAACACTAAGCCTAAACTTAGAAAAATCCTACAAAAATACGAAAAGCACCTCAGAAAACTGAGATGCTTTTTGCATTTTTCCTGTAAATCTATCAAACGGTCAAGATTTTAGAATATTGTGTAAATAAGACCTTGATAATCAGCG
>JANPOX010000658.1:0-11125 GCA_031428235.1 Bacteroidia bacterium
ATTTGCAAGACTAAAATTATAAAAAATTTGACCTTGTAATTAGTTTCGAAACCATAGAACATTTGGATTCTCCTGAAGAATTTATAAAAGAGGCTAACCTTGTTCTTAATGCTGGCGGTACATTTATTTGCAGCACGCCTAATAAAAAAAGATTATCAGGTGCAGGACATGTAAATCCGTTTCATCCTAATGAATTAGAATATGAGGAATTTAAAAAGATATTTCAAAAATATTTCATTATCAAAGAAGAATATCAGCAATCTGAATCAATAAATTATTTTAGATATCAAGAATTAAAATGTTTAATTTCAAAATCTGAAAACCGAAATAACGCATTTTTGTTCCAGCGTTTTGAGCGGTTTGTAAGAAAATTATTCGGAAAAACTTTTGTCCCCGAAAGTTATTTCCATCCGGATTTAGATTGTCTTTATAGTGAAGATATGAACATTGAACCCTTGCAAAGAACAGAAAACTGGCATAAAACTTATATAATAGTGGGTACAGTTTTATAATGAAAGTTGCATTTTCATTAACCAATTTGGAACTTGGCGGAGCACAGATATTCGTAGTGCGAATGGCTAGTGAAATGGCTAAAATGATTGATAGAACGGTATTTATATACGACCATAATCCCGAATATAGAAATGACAACATCCTGTTAAATATTGATTCCAGGGTAAAAATTGTTTCATATTGCGAAAACAAAATAGTGCGTTTTTTTGTGTGGAAAATAAATGGATTGTTACTGAAATTCAACACTAATTTTCAATTTAAGCAATGGTTAAACAAAAGAAAGTTCATCCGTTTCGCAAAAAAAAATAGAATAGAAATTGTAAACAGTCACATGGCCGTTTCAGATTTTATCGTGGCGGAATGTAAAAATAAGTATAAGTTCATTATAACATTGCATGGTGAATATGAGCTGAATTATAGCGATCATCCTGACCAGGAATATATTAAAAGAAAAATTGCGTTTGCGGTAGATATGGCGGATGATTTAATATTCACAGCGGATAAGAATTTTGAAGCTATACGGGATTTGTTGCATTCAAAAAAAACTTTGCCAACAAAAATTTACGTGGGTTTTAGCACAAATAGTTTAGTTGTAAAAAAAGTAACTAAGCGATCTTTAGGATTGTCTGAGAACGACTTTGTAATAGGTATGGTTTCAAGAGGTATTCCCGAAAAAGGTTGGGATACAGCTATTGATGTTTTAAATTTAATAAATTCGCAGGAAACAAATAAAGTATATCTTTTTTGTATAGGTGAAGGAGAGTATTTAAAGTGCTTAGTTGAAAAGCAAAATAACCCAAACATTTTATTAAAACAGTTTACAAATAACTTTCAGGATTATTTTTCTTATTATTCAGTTTTCGATGTGTTACTGTTTCCATCCCGGTTTAAAGGAGAAAGCATGCCTAACACAGTAATCGAGGCATTGTATTGGGGAAAGCCTGTTATTGGAAGTAATATTGCGGAAGTTAAAAATATGATTTCGGATGATAGTGGCAACCTGGCAGGAGAAATCGTTATGGCCTTGAATGATAAAGAACAAAAAATTGAATTTAAAGGATTAATTACTAAGTACATAAACGATCAAAACTATTTAATAGAAAAATCACGGGTCGCGAAGACTGCTATTGAAAAATTTGAAATGCGTAAAATTGTGAATCAGTATTTAGAAGTCTTTAGAAAGGCGATATAAAAAAATATGTTTTTTTCCATTATCATATGCACATATAATCCCGATGTGAGATTATTGAAAAGAGCAATGAATTCAATAATTCAGTTGGTTATTCCTGATGTCTGTCAGGTAGAGTGCATTATTATTGATAATAATTCCACGAATAACTTTAGCAATGATATTGAGATAAAAAGCTTAATGAGTAAGTTCAGGTTAATTATGGAGCCAAGGCAAGGTCTGTCCAATGCAAGAATTAAGGGGGTGGACAATGCTAATGGTGATATAATTATTTTTGTTGACGATGATAATGAATTGGCTGCAAATTACTTGATAGGATTAAAGTGTTTATTTGAACAGTATCAGCAAGTTGCTGTTTGGGGGCCAGGAATAATAAATGTTGATTTTATAGATGGCGCAGATAGTTGGATAGTAAAGAACATGAGGGGAATGTTTCAATACAGACAAAATAAACAAACAAGGTTTGGATCTGAACAGGGATGGCCAAATTATTACCCGGCCGGGTCTGGATTAGTAATAAAAAAAAATGTGTTTGAATTATACCAGCAACAATATAAAGAGGGTAAATTAACCATAACTGGTCGAAAAGGAGAAGATTTATCTAGTGGAGAAGATTCGCAAATTATTTGGACAGCTGTTAAAAATGGTATGAGTGTTGGTACTTCAGATTTATTAAGTTTGAACCATATAATTACAAAACAAAGAACAAGTTTAGAATATATTGTAAAATTGAATTTTAATATTGCGTATTCATTCTACCAGGCTCAGTATGAAATTTTTTCCAATCAAAGTTTACTAAATCTTTCGCCTAATATTTTAACTAAGGTAAAACTATTTGTTAAAACATTGATAAAATGTAAGTTTGATATTTTGACATCTACTAAAATATTTAAGGTAGAAAATGCTTGGTATAAAGGTTATATGAAGTTTTATAACGAATTTTTAAACACAAGGATTTAAAGATTTTCATTGCTTTTCTTGCATTGCTTTGGTTGTAAATATATTTCATTGTGACTATTTACTATATAAAAATTTAAATTTTAATTTATTTCGGATTTTTTTAAACGGATTGATTAGCCGGAACTCGTTTTACTATTTTTTTCTGCTGGTAACTAAGTTATTCGTTACTTATGGAGTAAGCAAAAGCAAAAAGTGATAATAATCTCAATTATATTGATGTAAATTAAAGTTGTTGGTGTTAAAAAAATGTGTTACTTTGGGTATAACGAATATTTAAAATAGAAAAATGAAACTGCGATTGATAGAGTTGTTACAAAAAGTAATGATTAAAATGGGACTATTTCTTAAATTTAAAGATGCTTTTTTTTCTCACCCAGCAGAACCGCTTTTTCGTATAAAAAAAATATTGTCAGATTCAGGTAAAAGAAACCTTATAATTATTGATATTGGAGCTGCTGACGGAATGGTTTCCTATTATTTTTCCCAACAATTCCCTCAATCAAAAGTTATTAGTTTTGAACCTAATCCAGCTGAATTTAAGAAAGCAGTTGAAGTTAATGAAAGAAACTTAAACGTTGAAGTCAGGAATTTAGCCCTAAGTTCTAGCCCAGGAATACAGAAAATGCATATTCTTGACAATTCATTTTCATCTTCATTACTGGAGCCAACTGAAGGGATTCCTGATCAAAAGATGTCCGCAAAATTGAAAGTAAATAATACCCTACAGGTTAAAACTTCTACTTTGGATATTGAATTGGGAGCTGTAAAATCAATAGATTTAATTAAGATAGATACACAAGGAACGGAACTCAATATACTTAAGGGGGCAACAGAAGTGCTAAAGAATACAGATTATATTTTAATTGAACAAAATAATAATGATTATTATAAAGGTGGATGTCAATATTTTGAAGTTGATGGCTTTTTAAGAGAAAACGGCTTCGAGTTATATGATATTATTACAACATACAAATCTAATAGTCATTTAAAAGAATTTGATGCAATATATAAAAAAGTA
This sequence comes from Bacteroidia bacterium, assembly GCA_031428235.1. Classification (GTDB taxonomy): domain Bacteria; phylum Bacteroidota; class Bacteroidia; order B-17B0; family Aurantibacillaceae; genus UBA4416. The sequence goes on from JANPOX010000658.1 coordinate 3,681, forward strand.
AGGTGTTAATATAAAAAAGTGAAAGCAATAAAAGTTATTTATATAAAGCAAAATTTACAAGGGGAGGTCTCCAATAAATCTTAAAGAGGGAGATATTATTTATTTTGGTAGCAAAGCTTTTTATTATCAAACAAATGATTATGAGCTTTATAAGTTTTAAATGCTTGTGTTAGCCACGATAGTATAGAATATGAGAAATTTGATTATGTTGGTTTAATTGTTTGTTTTGGATTTGATTTTTGTGAAATACAAAAACTTAAATGTTAACTGAATTTTTCCCACTTTTTATAAGGAATTCCATGGCAATTAATCAATTCTAATAAATTAAATGTCTATTATAATATCAAATAAACCAGGACAACTAGGTAATAGGTTGATTTTGTATGCACATTTTATTTGCTTTGGCGCTGAATATGGCATTAAAGTTTATAATCCTTCATTTGATGAATATCGTCCCTATTTTAAGAAACAATCGAATTTCGGAAAAATATTTAACCGTATTTATTATATAGTAGCGTATTGTATGGCAAGATTGTTAGATCAATTAAGTATTAATAATAATATAGTTAGTTGTAAACATATTGATTGGGAAGAAGCCATCGTATTAGACAAAAAAAAAGTAAATAATTTTCTATTTACATCACTCTGTTTTATTCAAGGTTGGAAATACAGAAATAATGAACTATTACAAAAACACAGGAAATTAGTATTAGATACATTTGAGCCTCATTTAAACTATATTAAACAAATTCAAGATTACTTTAATGAAAATTTTAGTGCAAATCAAGTAATTATAGGAGTTCATATTCGGAGAGGTGATTATTTAAAATTTGAAAACGGAAAGTATTTTTATGAATTTACTGATTACAAAAAGTTTATGGAACAGGTTTGTGATTGTTTTGCGGATAAAAATCTTAAATTTTTAATATCCACAAATGATAAGAAAGCGAGTGCCTTTTTTAATACTATAGACTTGGAATGTGTAATGGCTCCAGGTCATGAATTATTAGATTTGTATTCTTTATCAAAATGTCATTATATTATTGGTCCTCCCAGTACGTATACTCTTTGGGCGTCCTTATATGGTTTGGTTCCGTTACAAATGATACAATCAAAAGAGTATCAAATAACAAAGGATAAATTTGAAATTATTCGATATTTTTAAGGATATGGATCATTTAAAAATATCTATAATCACACCTTCTTATAACCAGGGATCATATCTGGAAGAAACAATTCTCTCTGTTCTGAATCAGAATTATGAGAATATTGAATATATTATCATAGATGGTGGAAGTTCAGATAATAGCGTAGAAATTATTAAGAAGTATCAATCAAAATTGCATTACTGGAGCAGTGAAAAGGATAATGGCCAAAGTGAAGCCATTAATAAAGGTTTAAAAAAATGTACCGGTGATGTTATTACCTGGTTGAACAGCGACGATGTTTTTTTACCAAATATCCTGTCTGAGGTTTCAAATTATTTTGTTAAGAATCCTAAACTTGGATTACTGCATGGAAAGGCTCTGCTTTTTGGTGAAAAAAGGAAGGGTCAGGTTATAGGAAATCCAATGGATCATATGAAAGAACGTTACCTGGCTTATATTCCTTTTCCGCAACCCTCATCTTTTTTTAATAGAAAAGTGATCGAAAAAACTGGACCGTTAAATGCAAATTTACATTATGGAATGGACTTTGATCTGTTGAGCAGGATTGCCCTGAATTTTGAGATTACATATATTAATAGAATATTGACAAAGTACCGGATTCATGATGAGAGCAAAACAAATCATCATTTAAAGTTCGCAGAAGACTGGCAAAAAGTATTCTCTAAAACACTGAGGAGTATCACTGATAATACTGTTTCAATAAACATTCTTAGAAAACTAAATCTTTATTCCGAAGGAGTTGATTCTTATGACGTGTCAATCATCCCTGTAAATTTCAACCTAAGTTTATTATATTTTTTGAATACCCAGATGCATTATTATTATGAAGTGTTTGAGTTCAAAAGAGTTGGGGAAATTGCCGAACAAATTAAAAAAGTTGATCAGGATTTCTATTATAAAGAGGGAGTTCAAAAGCTTGAATTCCGGTCTAAATATTTACCGAAAGGCATTATAAAACAAATGCGTAAATTCACCAGATAAAGTGATTTTCTTTTCTGTCATAATTCCTGCGTTCAACAGAGCTGACTTGATTGGCCAAACCCTTCGTTCGGTTTTGGAAAACGATTTCAAGGATTTCGAAATTATCATCGTTGATGATGGCAGTACAGATCATACGGAACAAGTTGTAAAGCCCTTCCTTGGCGGATTTGTAAAGTACTATAAGATAAAAAATTCTGAACGTGCATTTGCACGAAATTATGGAACTACCAAAGCTTTGGGAAAATATATAACTTTTTTGGATTCAGATGATTTATTTTACAAAAATCATTTGGGTCACGCTTACGATTGCATTCAACAAAATGGATTCCCGGAATGGTTTCATTGTCGATATGATTTTTTAGATTCAATTACCAACAAACGAACCCCACAAAATTTAATCGCAAAAGATGCGGATAAAAAACTCATTGAAGGTAATTTTTTAAGTTGTCAGGGTGTATTTATTTCCAGGCAAGTTGCCTTGGAAAATCTGTTTAATGATAATCGGGAACTATCAACATTAGAGGATTGGGAATTGTGGCTGAGAATGGCAACCAGGTATAAACTAACATATTCTAATAGGATAACGTCTGCATTGGTTCAGCATGAAAGCAGAAGTGTGATGGATTTTGATAAAACAAAGCTTCTTAATAAGTTTAAAATATTTCAGGACCTTGTTTTAAAAAATGAAGAAGTTAAAGCATATTTTTCAGGATCAATTCAGAAGTTTAGGTCGGGCTGTAATTCATACATAGCCTTGCATCTGGCCTTAAGCAAACAAAACCGTTTGCTTGCGTTTAAATATCTTTTCTTGTCTTTATTTCAGAATCCTTTATCTATTTTTAAGAAACGCTTTTTTGCATTTATAAAACATATTTTTTGAAAACCGACAAGAATATATTAGTATTAACTTATTGGAGCTTTGATGACGCTTTGATACAAACGTATACCTTGCCATATTTGAAAATTATTGCTGATATTATTCCTAAATCATCAAAGTTGTTCTTGTTTACACTTGAGAAAAAAAATGTAAAAACTAAGAACATCACCACAAAAATTAAGAATATCAGTGCGCGGTATTATCCATTTGGTTTGCGGGCAATTTTGGCCTGGTTATTTAATTTTATAAGACTTTTCTTATTCATTAAAAAGAATAAAATCACTTATATCCATTGCTGGTGTACCCCTGCCGGAGCCGTGGGCTATATTTTATCTGTTTTAACAGGCGCCAAACTTATTATCGATAGCTACGAACCTCATGCAGAAGCCATGGTGGAAAACGGTGAATGGTCAAAACATAAACTGGCTTATAAGATCTTGTTCATGTTGGAAAAAAAGCAATCAGGAAGAGCAGCTTTTATTGTTGCTGCAACTTCCGGGATGAAAAACTACGCTTTAACAAAATATGGTATTAAATTGATGAATTATCATGTGAAGCCCGCCTGCGTTGATTTGGAAAAATTCAGCATTAAGAATAAAAAAAATCCTGAATTAGTTAAAGGGTACGGTTTTGAAGACAGAGTAGTATGTGTTTATGCCGGAAAATTTGGCGGGATCTATTTGAAAGATGAAGTGTTTGAATTTTATAGAGCAGCCTATGAATACTGGAAGGACGATTTTAGAATTTTGGTTCTCACCAACCAGGACAAATCTGAATTATTGGATCTGGTAAAGAAATATGATGTTCCTGAGAGTATTTTTAAAATTGAATTTGTAAAGCACGCTGAAATAGCAGATTATATCGGACTGGGAGATTTTGCCATTTGTCCTGTTAAACCTGTTCCTACAAAAAGGTATTGTACGCCAATAAAGAACGGAGAATACTGGGCGATGGGTTTACCTGTTGTGATCACTAATGATATTTCTGATGACTCGGGTTTGATCGAAGAAAACGGCATTGGCGCAGTTATTCATGAGTTTAACAATACTTCCTATTTATCGGTAATTAAGGAGATCGACCGGTTATTAAAAGAAAATAAAATGAGCGAGTTATATAGTAAAATTAGACCTTTTGCTGAAAAATACAGGAATTTTAATATTGCAAAAGATGTTTATCAAAAAATTTACAAAATTGATTAAAATGTGTAAATTAGTGTCTTATTAAATTTTTTTCATGGCCCACCAAGTAATTTTATACATAGACCCGGGAACGGGTAGTTTACTTTTACAATTAGTTATCGGAGGTGTTGTAGCTTCTGGTTTATTTTTCAAGAATGCCTGGAGAAGAATTTTCTCTGTATTCAAAAAGAAGGATGACAAAGAAAAGTAAGTATGCCTTTTTCCTTTCATAATTCTTCTTTCAGAGATTCAGATGCTCGTATAATAAATGTTGACGGTGTATTATTAAGGATCATTTATAATTCATACGCTGATAATTTTAATGCCTTTGAAAATTCCGGTTTACTAAAAGAATTACAGGAAGAAAAATTATTAGTTGAACACAATGAAGTCCATGATGCGAAGTTATCTGAAACATTTGGGAAGGAAGTTTATAAAATTATTAAGCCTGAACAGATCCCTTTTATTTCATATCCTTATGAATGGAGTTTCTCGCATTTGAAAGCTGCAGCTCTATTGACCCTTGAAATTCAGTTAAAAGCAATTAAAAAAGGTTTGTCATTGAAAGATGCGACAGCATTTAATGTTCAGTTCTATAATGGAAGACCGATCTTTATTGATACCACTTCTTTTGAAAAATATACTGAAGGTTCGCCTTGGGTAGCATATAAACAATTTTGTCAGCATTTTCTAGCTCCCTTATTATTTTATAAATATGATAACCAGGCTTTGGTTAAATTGCTGTGGTCTAATATCGAAGGAATTCCATTAAGCGCGGTTTCAAAAGCATTACCGTATGCATCAAGGTTTAATTTCTTTGTCTGGACACATATTCATTACCACGCAAAGCTGGAGTCAAAGTACAGCGCTGATAGCTCAATAAAGACCAGGAAAATAAACCTGACCAAATCGAGGCTGGAAGCTTTTCTAATGTTTTTAAAGTCTGGGATAGAGAAATTGCATTTGCCGGCTTCTCAGACAGAATGGTCTGATTATTATAATACGTTTTCATATACAGTTGAATCATTCGATCAGAAGAAAATCCTGGTAAAAGAGTACCTTATAAAAGCTAATGCTCAAAAGGTACTTGATGTTGGATGCAATGAAGGAGAGTTTTCCGTGTTAGCTTCAAAAGTTGTGAAGGAAGTAATTGCAGTGGATTTCGATTATCTCGTGATCGAAAAATTTTCAAGATTTATTAATAAGTCAAACATATCCAATATCACACCTTTGGTGGTTGATTTTTCAAATCCTACACCAGCCATTGGTTGGGCAAACAAGGAGAGGCAGTCTTTTTATGAAAGATCAAAAGTGGATACAGTCCTGGCTTTAGCAGTTATTCATCATCTCGCTATTGGAAATAATGTTCCAATACCAAAAATTGCGGAACTATTCTCTTCGCTATGCCGGAATTTAATTATTGAGTTCGTTCCTAAGAATGATCCGCAAACCCAAAAATTACTGATCACTAAAAAAGATATTTTTCACGAATATACCCTCGAGCATTTTAAGTCAGAATTCAGTAAATATTTCTCAATTGTATGTTTCGAAAAAATAAAAGATTCTGAACGTGTTCTGTTTTTAATGTCAAAGAATGCGTAAATTTTTACATCAATATCCTTTACATCCTTTTTTACTGACATTCTTCATGTCGTTTTTTTTATTTGCTCAAAATACCGAGCTCATACAATTATACATGATGAAAAGAACCCTGGTTATCGGGAGTATTTTAGCTATGATTATTTTCGGCTTTGTTTTTTTAGTAATAAAAGAAAAAACAAAATCCGGTATCATTACAACATTAGTGTTATTCGCTTTGTTTTATTACGGAGTGGTTTACGACTTTTTAGAAGGGCTTTATTACCAGGGATTCTGGCCTTTTCATAATATTCATAGATATGCTATTATTTTAATTTTTCTGTATACCATAATTGTTGTTTGGATTGTTAACAGAAAAATAATTATTGGAAATCAGATTAATTATTTTCTGAATATTCTCATGATATGCCTTCTTTTATTTAATACTTCCAAGGTCATTTATAAAAAGGCAACTTTTTCTGAATTGCCAATTCGTAAAATAAATGAAGAAGGATTACAAACTAACAAAAATCATCCTAATATTTACTATATGGTTTTGGATGGTTATGCGAATCAGCATGTTTTAAAAAAATACTATGGCTTCGATAATTCTGAATTCATTAATTTTCTAAAAATGAAAAAGTTTTATGTTGCGGATAGTTCTTTTTCAAACTACTATTCTACTTCTCCTTCTCTTTCTTCTACTTTAAACATGGATTACCATGATGGAAAGAACAATCAGAATTTCTTTGAAAAGCTTAGAACTAATAAAGTGCTTGAGGTTTTAAAAAATGTCGGCTATAAAACCTACCGTCTGCAGTCTGGTTACGCGGTTACAAGTGGTTTGTCACAAATAGATTCTGTAATATCTATTAATGCTCCCAATGAATTTGAAAGAAGTATTTTGAAATACAGTATTTGCCGATTAGACGACTTATTTGGTTTTATTCCTTATTACCGACTTAAAAGCCAGATTAAAAACCTGAACTCAGTGGTTGATATATCACCGGCTAGCTCTAAATTTATGTTTGTTCATATTGTTGCACCTCACCCGCCTTATGTATTTGACGAGAAAGGGAACCGTTCATTCAGTAAAAAGGATGGTGATAATTCGTGGGAACCAAAGGCCAATTATGTTGCCCAGTTAAAATACTTCAATACTGTGACGATGAACTTTATAGATTATGCGCTTGAAAAGGACAGTACTGCTATTTTTATTTTACAATCAGATCACGGTCCATGGATCTCCTCGAAGAATAGTGAAGAGGTTTTTGAGGCCAGGTCGATGATCTTAAACGCCATGTATTTCAAGGATTATTTAAAATACAGGTCACTCTATAGAAGCATTAGTTCTGTTAATACATTCAGAGCTGTGTTCAAGAATTATATTGATTCTTCATTTGCATTGATACCTGACCAGGAAAGCGGCAAAAGAGACTTGTTAAATAGTCCGATATTTAAAGATAAGGTCATTAAATAGTTTTTTTCTTCGTAGTTAAAATATAAAGTAATACCAGCGTAGAAGATAAAAAAGGAGCGAAGGCGATCTTAAACCTGATCAGGGCTCCGAAATTTGAAGTTGATAAACCAATCAATACTGCAAGAATTAATGAAAAGGAAAAACAAAATAGAATAAGGGGGTTTTTGAAAAGAAGTGAGAAG
>JANPOX010000659.1:0-2570 GCA_031428235.1 Bacteroidia bacterium
TAAGCGCCACATAAAACATCAGAGCATAGACCAGGAAAAAGAAAACAGTGTGGATTATGAATTGTTTTTTAATGTTTTGCATTGAATAAATATAATATTATTTTTTATATGGACTGGTTCTCGACTTCCCCTTCGACACCGCTCAGGGTGACAGCTCGATCTGACATAGTATGAAATGAAATATTCTCCTTTAAAATCTATTATTTCTTTTCCACTTTAACAATGAGCGCTCCCGTGTTGGGGAAATATTTCACAGCGTGCAATTGGATTGGACTGGTTTTATAATAAGATAGATTATATGGAGACAGTAGTAGTAAATAATCAAAATCTTCCAGCGGTCTTGCAACAATCCAACGATTATATATACCTGATGTATTAACAGACTGGCCATTAAGAAACGGATCAACTGACTGGTAATATTTATAGAAGGTGCAATAAAACTCAACTGACATACCAATGTTTTTAGGGCCTTGCTTTTTTAAAAAATCAAAATACTGATTAGTGTTCATACAGTATGAATGATCGTAACCAGAAACAAGTTTTGCAGTTTTAAAAAAGTTGAAAATCAATAAAGAGCTACAGAACATCATTATAGTTTGTTTGAAAACTTTACCAATTGAAACATGATTTATAAAGTAAACTAACACAATGATCATTAACGGATAAAATAGCAAGGCTGTTCTTTCTGTTGGATATAACACATGAAAACACCAGTGATTGAATACTACTAAAAACAACATACCTACCAGGATTATACTTGCATAATAATACAAACGATTGGCATGTTTTTTAAACATTACAATACCATAAATAGCTCCTGAAAATACGATTGCTAACAACCCACAGCCTAAAGTATATTTGAGAAGGTTTGGTATTAAAAGATTACCATATAACAAGGTGTCAATAAAGCTATAAAAGACAGAAGTAACTAAATCATCTCCTCCAAAACTTCCAATATCATTAGAGCATTCTTTTATAAATGCCAAGGCTCTCAATACTAAAAAAGCAATTGTTAGCGCATATAAACTATCTATATAAAAGTGTTTATTTCTTAAAAACTCGAATCTGTTTTTAAAATACTGTTTATGAAAATAGAGCGCTGTAAACGGCACAAAAAAATAAAAAAAATTAAAATTGGCAATGGCACTGCATCCGGCAAATAATAGTGATAGAGGCACTATAAATTTCTTATCATTAGTTGAATAGAAATAAAGACTCAATGCCATAAAACACAATGCGGTAGAATAGCCTCGAGCCAGGGTTAAGTACTCAATGACATAAGGATTTAAAAACAATAACGAAAAAGCGAATAATTTTAAAGTAAAATTGTCTAAAGATTTTATCCAAAGATAAGCGACATACAAAAAAGTAATTCCGGATAGTAAACTAAACCAGCGTAAATGCCAGGCTTTTTCACATCCTAATAATAGTGCTGCCTTAATAGCTACAAAATTAAACCAATGCGTATTACCCGAACATAAAGCTTCTACCCACCAAAAGTGTTTTACATTATAATATGACCAAGCTTCATCATCAGTTATATCTACATAATAAGCTCTTAATACAAGATATAAACTCATTCCTATCCATAGAATAAAAAACAGAGTATTATATTTATTACGATGATTAAGTAAATGCATGAATTTAAATATACAAAAAGATACCAACTAGTCTTCTGTCACTTCGCGCAAGTCTGAGCTGAGAAAACTTTATTCAGAATCGTTCCCGATACTATTTTTTGCAAGATACAGGCAAAAATCACCAGAACTGACAAATTATTAAAACAAAAAGGCTCCGCGTTTCAGCGAAGCCTCTCATTAATTTATAAAATAAAATTAGTTTACCTTAATCAATTCCACATCAAACACCAACCAGGAGTTAGGAGGAATAACAGGAGGATAACCGTTAGCACCATATCCTAATTCAGCAGGAATGATCAACTTTGCTTTTCCACCCGGTTTTAATAACTGAAGACCTTCTGTCCAACCTTTGATCACTTGATTTAAACCAAATGTTGCCGGTTGTCCACGATCAACAGAACTATCAAATTTACTTCCGTTTAATAAATAACCCGTGTAATGAACCGTTACCTGTGAAGTAGCCGTTGGAGGTGTTCCTTCGCCTTCTTTTTCAATGATATAACGTAAACCACTTGGACTTGTTTTTGCTGAAGCGTAAGTTTCGTTCAACACTTTATCCATTTTCTCTTTTTCTGCTTTAGCTTTTGCCTCTGCTTTAGCACCAACATTTGCTTTCTCAAATTCAAACACTTTTGGTGCATCAAACGCTTCTGCTTCTTTACCTTTACGTAAGATCACCAAATGCTTCAACACATCATTTCCTTTAATGGAATCAACAACGGCTTGACCTGTGATTACATGTCCGAATACTGTATGCTTGCCATCTAACCAATCTGTCTTTACATGTGTAATAAAGAACTGGCTTCCATTAGTTCCGGGACCAGCATTTGCCATTGACAAAATACCAGGGCCTGTGTGTTTTAATGTTTCATCAAACTCATCGCCGAATTTATAACCAGGGTCACCGGTACCAGTTCCAAGCGGACAACC
>JANPOX010000660.1:0-7136 GCA_031428235.1 Bacteroidia bacterium
ATCACTTATTTTTGAACCTACATTCATACCAGCATACATAGGATTTACATTGGTATTAATTGTAAATGATTGAGCTGCGCCGGACATGACAATTTTTTTTACTTCTTTATTCCATGCACCATTCATAAACGTTACTTCTAAGGGAACGTTAGAAAATAAAGCAGGTGCGCCAAATAATTTTTGTTTCACATACACCACAGATGTATAGGGTGCAGAAGTTCCGGTGGTTTTAACGGAGTCGATGGAGAAATGCGGCCAACCACCATTCATAACCCAGTTATCAAAAAAGGGTACTAAATTTTGACCTGATGAAGTCTGTAATAAATCTCTGAACTCAAGGCTATTCATACTTTTATAAGCTTTTTGTTGAAGCACATATTTTAACCCTGCAAAAAAAGCCGTATCACCCATATATGTTCTTAAAGTGTGAGCAACATCTGCACCTTTACGATAAACATGGTCGCCATAGGTATAAGCATGCGGAACACCGGAGATAGCCCTGAAACCTTTTTCTTTTAAATGAACAAATTTAATAAGCTCATCATGAATGAGTTTTACCTCCGAGAGATATTTTGAATAACTATAAGTCCACTCTAAAAAAAGACGCTCACTGTAACTTGCCATACCTTCGTTTAGCCACATATCTTCCTGTGTTTCACAAGTCATGAGATCTCCCCACCAGTGATGCGATAATTCATGTGCCATTAGTTGAGACTCATAAGCAATTGAAGTTGCAGCCTGCGGGTATGAAATGTTAGTGGCATGTTCCATCGCTCCACTATTAAAAGGAACCAGGCAATACCCCACTCTGTTCCAAACATACGGACCGTAATAATTTTCGTATCCTAAAATGGCATCCGGTAAATGTAGAAAACCATTTTTTAAAGCGGTTGTATCAGAAGCTCTTGCTGCCAAAGTAATTGGCAAATTTCCATTAGCGGCATTTATATTCCAGTTCACTTGAGTATAATCAGCCACAGCCACAGAAGCAAGATAGGAAGGTATTTCTTTATTTAAAAACCATTTTCGCGTACGAAAACTTCCATTGGTTACATCAGAAATTAATTGTCCGTTACAAAAGGAAGTTTTTAAAATATTTGTTGTGATATTAAATTCATAAAGTGATTTCTCTACAAAATTATCGAAACACGGAAACCAAACCCTTCCATAATTATGCGGTTTGGCGCCAAAACCAACGCCTAAATTATAAGCGTAATTTCCACTGAATGAAAAGCCGCCCCAACCGGAGGGATCACCTTGCGGAATACCATTATAGTAAACAGTAATGTCTGAAGTATCTATGGTATTTAAGGTTGACGCAAAATTTATTCTTAATAAAGTATCATTATAATTATAAGTTAAAATAGTTGAATTTTGTTTGATGCTGTCTATGGTCATTTTTAATAAATCAAGACTGATCTTTGATTGATTATTAATCTTTGGGGCAAAATGAATGATTGTATTTCCTCTAATCTTTTTATTGATGAAATCAGTAATATCGAGGTTAATGGTGTATTTCAAAATATCAATAGTATCACTTCGTAAATTCTCTGGAGAGTAATAAATTGATGAAGTTACCCCTGCTGCCTTATTAGACTGGCAGTTCATCTTTTGAGAAAAAGACAGGGAGGTATACAATAGGAATACTATAAAAAGCAAAGAATAAATAAGTTTCATAGTCAGGAATTTGAATTAAAGTTAATTAATTTTAGTTAATTAGTATAACCAAATAGGAGTTCTATAATAATCGGTTAAAATTGTATTGCTAATATGAACTTAATTTCAAACAGGGATTTATTTGATTTAGTTAAATCTTTATCTAAATCGGAAAAACGCTTTCTAAAGCTTACTGCCTCAGCAAGTGATATTAATCCCGGTTTAATTACACTCTTTAATACAATTGAATTGGCTGCTGATTTTAAAGAAGATTTTTTTAATAAAAAATCGAAATCGGAAACTCAGCAGATAAAAAGTCAAACTTCGGAGAACCTTTATAATTTTATTTTAAAATGTTTGCGTTCTTTTCATGCGGAAGCTAGTGCTTCTTATATTATCAAAGATGAGATCACCAATATCCTGAACCTGTTTGATAAAGCCCAATACAAGCAATGCCGGAAAATATTAAATAAACAAAAACAGGAAGCTTATCGCTTTGAGCGTTTTCATTTTATACTTGAATTGATTGGCTTAGAAAAATTGTTGATTTCAATAGAAACACAATTCAATGTCAAGAATAACACCATTGAAGAACTCGTAAAAGAAGAGCAAAGTGTTATTGAAAAAGCAAAAAATCTTGGAACCTACACGCTTTTATATTCTAAAATAAATTTAAATACACGGCAAAAAAATAAAGCTAAAACCGATCAGGACATGAAAATTATTGATTCATTTCTGAATTCACCTTTATTAAAAAACGAGAAAAATATAAAATCTAAAAAAGCATTGATTATTTATCATCATTGCCGTTCTATCCTTTTTTGCAGATGCCAGGACAACCAAAGTAGAGAAGAGGAATGTGAGTTTCTGTTAAAAATTATGGATACTCATAAAGAACTGATTGAGGAAATGCCTAGTCGATATTTAACAACCCTTAATAACCTCATAAATATTGCCTACGAAGAAAAAAAATACAAGACCTGTGCACTGCGCATTAAACAGATGGAAGAGAAATCCGGATTCAAAGCGTTCAATACAACTGACCTTCAACTAAAAATATTTACATCAATTTTAAATGGGAAGTTAACTGTTAACACGAACAGCGGTTATTTAAAAGAATCGCTGGCAAATGTTGAAGAAATTGAAAAAGGTTTAGTGGATTTCAAAGGAAAAATCAACAAGGAAGAGGAACTGGTTTTTTATTATAATATTGCTATTATGAATACTTATTTTGGTAATTACTTAAAAGCACAGCATTACATTACACTTATTTTAAATGAAGGAAATAATTTATTAAGAGAAGATCTTCAATCTTTTGCCAGGATTTTAAATATAGGGCTTCATTATGAATTAAATAATTACAAACAATTGGAATATATTATTTCAACTATTAAAAATTATTATAAAACACAAATCTCGTTCTTCAAAACAGAAAAACTAATCCTTTCTTATTTTGAAAAATTATCTGAACTTAAAATAAAAAACAAAGCGAATGAAAAAGAAATATTCCTGAGTTTCAAAAAAGACCTGGAAGGGGTAATGAAAGATCCTCATGAAAAAAATGTTAGTTTTTATTTTGACATAGAAGCTTATATTGAGTCAAAGATCAATAATTCACCAATGGATCAGATAATGAAAAAGAAATATGTCAAAGCCTGGTTAAACTAAAATATTATGAAACCAACGAATCAGCTATTTGACATTATAAAATCACTTACTCCGGAGGAAGAAAAGAAATTCAAATTGCTTTCTTCTCTGCAGCAAGGTGAAAAAAATTACATTAAACTTTTTAATTTTATTCAAAAACAGGAGAGTTATGATGAAGATGACGTAAAGGCTCATTTCAAAAACGAGGTTTTTGTCCAGCACTTTGCTTCTGAAAAAAATCAATTGTTACATCATATTTTAAAATGCTTAAGGCTGCAAAGACAAGAGACCAGCGCCAGTGCGAGAATTGATGAAGAAATAAAAAACATACAGCTTCTTTTTAACAAATCTTTATATAAACAATCCAGGAAACAATTGAGCATCATCAAAAAAATGGCGCATGATTACGAGTTGTTTTATAGTTTACTTGAAATCGTTGAACTTGAAAAGGTATTAATTGATATGGAAGCCCACTTTGGCGATATCAATTACAGAACCCTGGATGAATTGATTGAAGAAGAAAATGAACTCTTTAATAAGATCGAGAATTTTGCCGCGTATGAACTTCAGCTTGCTAAACTCAATGCGCTGTCCTCAAAACTCATGATTGCCAGGAGCAAAGAAGACGTGAAAGAAATTTCCGATATTATTAAAGAAACAAAACGATACGCAAGTCAGGACGGTTTTTTTTCTAATAAATCCAGGATACTTTTTTTATTCATTAGCGGAGTAGCCAACATGCTCTTAAATGAAATGGATGAGGTGCATAAGTCCTTTTCTGAATTGATCATTGAACTTGAAAACAAACCGGAAATTATTTCTGAAATGCCCTTCTACTATATTGTTTCTCATGGTTACCTCGTAAGGTATTGTGCCATTAAAAAACAATACAATGATGGGTTTAAAATGATCGATAAATTAAAGTCATTAGCCCTAAATGAAATGTTTAAAGCAACTGATCTGCAAATAACAATTTTCACTCAGTCATACATAACAGAAATGGTATTATATTCTTATATCGGCCAGCACGATAAAGCCACCAATGTAATTCCTCACGTTATTAAAGGGTTGGATAAATATGAAGCCAAGATCAACAATGAAGAACTGGTAAGGATCTACCATACGATCAGCATGGTTTATTTTGGAGTGGGTGAATATAATAAAGCCTTACATTGGTTAAATAAAATCATCAATACAAATTATGAGGATTTAAGGCAGGATATTATCCGGATATCAAAACTGATCAATTTGATTGTACATTTTGAATTGGGTAATGATGACTTGTTAACCTATATTTATAAATCCAGTGTCCGGTTTTTTGCACAACAAGACAAGCACTATAAATTTGAAACTGTATTTTTGGATTATTTTAAAAAAATTGCTTTGTCCAAAAAGGGAAGTAAACAAAAAGAAACCTACATCAAATTCAAAGAAGAATTAGAAAAAGTATTTAAAGATAAATATGAAAAAAATGCTTTAGAGTACTTTAATTTTTACGCCTGGCTGGATTCAAAAATACATACGCTCAGCTTTGCAGATGCCATTAAGATCAGGAGACAGAATATTTAATTAACCATCCCGGTTTCTACATCGTTTTTAAAGGCATGTCTATCAACTTCCTTACCAAGAGTATCATAAAATAGCCAAAGACTGTCTCTTAGATCATTTTTATACCATCCTGAATAGTAAATTTTACCATTAGGGTGGTAGACAGTTGAAGCTCCATGCTTCTTGCCTTTATCATAATAACAATCGCTCCATTTAATTCCATTTTCAAAAAAAGCCATCCATTCACCATGGCGCTGGCCAAACCTAAAAAAGCCTGTGAATTTGATCACTCCATTGGGATATTTATCAATATAATCGCCTGTGTAATCAGTATCAGGCGGCATAATCAAATATTTATTCAGTTCTTTCGCAATTTGCTGAGAATCTGCCTTTGCCAAAGCATTTAAAGAATCCTGTTTTGAATTTTCTGTAACAGAATCGCCATTATTTTTACAATTGGATAACAAAATGCTTAGGCCGAGAATTATAATTGTGGTTAATGCTTTGAACATGTTTTTATTTTTTTCGTTCGATGGAATAATTTATTAATTGAATTAAACTTTGTTTTGAAGGACTGTCAGAAACTAGTGCTAATTGAGAAAGCGCTTTCTCTTTATATTCGTGCATTACTTTTTCGGCATATTGAATACCACCTTTTTCAATCACAAAACGAATAACTTCCGCTACTTTTTTGGGATCGTTATTGTGATTTTTAACGATATTAATTACTTTTCTTTTCTCCAACCACGTGCTATTATTTAAGGCGAAGATCAGGGGCAAAGTCATCTTTTTTTCTTTAATATCAATCCCTGTTGGTTTACCAATAGAAGTATCATCTCCGAAATCAAAAAGGTCATCTTTAATCTGAAATGCAATGCCAGTATTGGTGCCGAATTCTTTAAAAAGGGTAATTGTTTTTTCGTCATTGGTGACTGAGGCAACTCCTGCTGCACAGCAAGCTGCAATAAGTGCTGCTGTCTTTTTTGTAATGATCTCAAAATAGACTTCTTCCGAAATATCAAGTTTTCTGGCTTTTTCAATCTGTAGTAATTCGCCTTCACTCATTTCACGAACCGCATGACTGACGATCTTCAACAAATGAAAATCATTGTTATCCAGTGATAACAGCAAGCCGCTTGATAGCAAAAAGTCGCCGATTAAAACTGCGATCTTATTCTTCCATAAAGCATTAACACTAAAAAAGCCACGACGCTCATTGCTGTCATCAACTACATCATCATGCACAAGAGTAGCTGTATGCAATAATTCAATCAAAGAAGCAGCCCTGTAGGTACTTTCATTTATTGTACCGGCGCTTTGTGCACTTAGGAAAACAAACATCGGACGAATCTGTTTTCCTTTACGTTTTACAATATAATTGGTGATTTTATCCAGTAAAGGCACATTACTTTTCATGGATTGTTTGAACTTAACTTCAAACTCATCCATATGTTTTGCAATAGGCTCTTTTATTTGATCTACGGTATTACTCACTATAAAAAGTAGCGTAAATATATGGTTTAAAAAATAGAATTTTTAATACTTATGGCGTTATTTTAAAGTAAAAAAACAATGTAATCAACGTCTCATGGAATTTATGTCAGGGTCTCATGAGATTCTGAATGAAGTTCAGCATGACCGTAAACTCATCACTTATTTGTACTAAAACTGCCCCAAACAAAAAAATCCTTCCGCCTGTTGGCGAAAGGATCTTAAGCAATCTAAAAAAGTTTAACCCTTAATTATACCCTGGTCAATTGCTTTATTTTAATTTAAATTAATAGCAGGAATTTTTCCTTCTTTAATTAAATTCAATGTTTTTTGTTTATGATCTTCGAAGCTACCAAAAGCCAACGCATCTAACATTTCTGTACGTGACATATTTGGATTACCGAATTGCTTTTTAATATCTTCTGAACAACGATCCACATACTTTTCAAATTTATTAGGAGCCCATAAATAATCTTTTTTAATGGCTTCTTTTTCAATCTTAAATTCTTCAGGTAAACCACCTTCAATTTTTGATTTAATATCCAATCCCTCATAAGATTTTGGTAACTGGCGATTATCAAATAAAAACGGCTTAGAAATCATTATAACATGTTTCTTACGTTTTGGATCTATCATAGATAAACCTTCAATTCTTAAACCCTTTTTTTTAAGGGATCCGAATTTACTTTCAAAGTTTTTTAATATCTCAAACATGGCGGGTGTATTACAGTTATTAACAAAGGTATACGGTAAATTGTTAATAAACTAACTTATTAGACGAAGAGCAGAAATTA
>JANPOX010000661.1:0-3543 GCA_031428235.1 Bacteroidia bacterium
CGGTATCGTTCCGGGTTTAGAAATATACAGCCGGGTATCTATACAAGCTGGAAACTTGCAATCAAGCAACAAAAATTGCTGAATGTCCCACAGCTAGGAAAGGGAGTAGTGGAATTAATATGAATGAAGTGTCATTGTTCCTATAATTGAAATCGTTTCAGTCTTTTTTTGTTCAGGGTTCAAATATATTTAGTACTAATCTATCCATAGCATTATCTATGGTTTTAATTAGTGTATGATTGTAATGTCAGTTTTTAACGGGCTTACCAGACTATTCGATTAACTAGACATAGACGTTTTTATTCGTACTTACAAAACATTCAAATAATCTAAAAACACAGTCTAACTGTGACTAAAAACTCAAAAATGAAACAAAATTTAATTTTAGCTCTGCTAATTGGTATCTCCTTTGCATCCTGCAAAAAGAATGTGATCGAGGATGTGAAAGTTATCCCGCCAAGTGAGAATTTTAGCGTTCGGAAAGATAATATTTTCCCTAATGGCGTATTACAATTTAAAACAACGGAAAGCTTTAAACAGTTTTGGAACAAAATTGTAACTGATGCGAATTATGTAAATAAAGTTACCCGGAATTTCAAAACTTTTAGAAATCAGCTTGATTATGCAAATCAAAATAATTTCAATTCATTTTCAAACAGCACCATCAATAATGCATCTGAGGTAGATTCTCTAGAATTTATCAATGATATGAAAGAATTCACACTACCCGATTCAGCTTTCTCAGGTGTTGTGAACACAGATATGCAAATTATTATCGGTGATAGTATGTATCAATTTACTAGGATAGGAATGATAAAGGTTGAACTTAGTCACTTAACAGATTATGTAAGTTTTTTTGATGAAAATAAAGATCAAATTTTCTTTGATTCATCATATGTAAAAGTTCCAACTGAAATTACTTTATCAACCGGAGAATACCAGATACAGTTAGGAATTGTGAGATCTGAAATTCCTGATGGAGATATATTAAACCAAAGATTAATCTACATTGATGATGGCGGAGGTTCAACAGGTGGCGGCGGTAGTGGCGGTAGTGGCGGAAGTGGCGGTAGCGGCGGAAGTGGCGGCAATACTGATTATTATGTTAATTCAACTGTTGGCGCAGGCTTTAATAAAGAAATAGGTATCATCTTTAATGATTGGGCTAAAAGAAGGTTGGTGTTTAAAACACAAAAGACGAATTTTAGCTTACTTGGAGTGCAGTTTAATCGAGTAGATATCAAAGCGAAAATCCAAAGGGAAAAGCGATTTGCATGGTTTACTTATTGGGGGCCTTCTTATGCAGATGAAATCATTGTTGGTTGTGATAACATGGATTTAGAAACAAATTACGTTTACCCTACCCCACAACAATTTAGTTCTATTAACAGACCTACTCTTAATGGCTTAGCTAATTATAATATTGGTAATAAAATAGTAACTGCGTTAGATATCAACGTAAAATTATCAGCATTAGGCTATACTCTTAATAATGCTCAAATCTCATCATTTTTAAATAGTCAATTTAATTCACTGGTAGGAAACACTTATCAAAATCTCTTTGTGAATTTTGAGAATAACTTTTTGAATTCCATTGACCCAACTTACATTTCTTCTTACGCAGCATACACGAAAAAAATAAACAGTATAAATGAAGCCAATAAAATGAGATGGAGATTCGGCTTTACAGAAAAGGCTGAAGGATATAGCCATGAAAACACTTGGTTATTTGATTACTATTTTGCATACAATCAACCTGAATTAAGCTATGATATGCAATCGGGTAGCTTTTTTGGACGGGCTCGAGTAGGCAATGTATGGCATGGGATAAGAATTGTTAGACAATAATTATTTAGAGGCTGTCTGTGTACAAAGGGACAGCCTCTTTAATTTTATTTAATATAAGATATTAATTCTCTTATTTTAATATGCCTACTTTTATCTTTATGAAAAGCTTCAAACTAGTTATTATTTTAATTATGGGTCCACTAAGCTGTTTTTGCCAAAGAGCTTACCTCGGTGAACCTGAAGAAAAATTACAGACGTTAGAAAAAAATATTTTTAGAATAATATTCACGAGTCCTCTTTCTGCTAACAGAGAAACTAACACGTTTGCGTTTAATTATGAACGCCAATTACAAGGGGCATTTTGTTTAGATAGTAAGATTGGGCTAGGAGTTGGAATAAACAAATTTGGCAGTTCAAAGAGTCCTAATCAGTATAGTTTCCACGGGTTTGGATCAATTGAAGGGAAATATTATTTGTTTCTAAAACAAAGAAAAAAAGGAGGTAAGTACATTTATAATTTCACATCGCCGTATATTTCTTTGGAACAGAATTTATTCACAAATGCTTTAGCGTTAATTAATCAAGTTGAAAAGGAAGCATTCGAAGGTGCCACTGCAACATTTATAAACCTAGGTTACCAAGCTCAGTCTAGCAAACTTTATTTAAGAGCTTTTTTCGGGGTTCAAATTCTTTACTCAGACTTTGCTAAATATGATGCCAATCGTTCTTTGAGAGTTGTACATGGTGGTGCAAGTATTGGATATGTTTTTTAGTTAATCTGTATAATAATAATATTTTATGAAATTACGTAGAGGTTTTCTCGTTGTATTATTAGCCGTTTCAACGGTTGGCTATTCACAAACTAAATATAATGTGAGAGATATTACTAAGGCCAATTTTTTAAATCCCGGACTTAGTTATGAAAAGAGTTTAAATAAAAATCAGACTCTTTATTTAAATGGATTTATCAACACTTTTTTTACATTCACTATTTCAAGTTCTTTGGGAAATTCTTCTGCAGTATTATTTGAGCCATCATTTAATGCTCAATACAGATTTTATTACAATTTTGAAAAAAGAGAAGGTAATAAGAAAACTACTGATTTAAACAACCTAAACTATGTTGCGCCGATTTATGAATTGAATTATACGAGGAGAAACTTTTTAGCAAATTACATCTCCGAGAACAAGGCAAGAGCTGTAAATAAGATAGGAGCTGTTTGGGGATTGCAAAGAAATTATCCGAGGCGATTTTGTTTAGACTTCAATGTAGGACTTGGATATTTATTTACCAATGGTACTACCATTGATAACTCAAATAATTTTATTAAGAAAAATATTAGCCAGCCGACGATGCTCGGTCATTTAAACCTCGGTTTTTGGCTAAATAAAAAACTAGTTAAGTAATGCTATTTACTGCTTTCTTTGTTAAAATCTTTCGGAATGTAGCTCTGTTCTTTAATCTCTAAAATTTCTTTATAGCTAAAATGTATTGGAAGATTTTAAGTTAAAGTGTTTTATCGGAAATTCAGGTCTTGTTAAGGAAAGACCTGCATTTGCATAAGCCTGATAATATTTTCGAAAAGAAGTAAATCATATGAAAATCCTTTGAATACAAATATTTATTGTTATTGTTAACATATATTAAATTATATCATGAAAAAATTCTTGTTATTAGCTGCTATTCTTTATGGTTTTTCATCTTTAAGTCAAATTCCCAAAGAGTATTATAACCTAACAAGTAAGGCAGATTCG
>JANPOX010000662.1:0-2815 GCA_031428235.1 Bacteroidia bacterium
CAAAAAGTTACCGTTGGTCCTGATATAATAGCTAACAACTTATGTGATACAACCATTACAGCAAGTCCTCAATTTAATTCTTATTCCTGGTCAAATAGTCAAACAACTCCGTCAATATCTGTTAATCGTTCCGGCAGATATTGGGTTGATGCTTTAGATATATTTAATTTACTTTCTAGCGATACCATGCAGGTTTCTTACCCAAAATATGAGTTTAAAGACTCTGTTTTTTGCAAAGGTGAGACAATTCAATGGAATACAAACCTTCCAAAAAACCAATACACTTTTCAGTGGCAGGATTTCTCTTCAGACTCTATTTTTACAATTAACCAGGCAGGTAAGTATTATGTAAAAATTACTGATTTATACGGATGTTCCATTACATCTGATACTGCCAAAATAATAGAAGATAATTTTGCCACTTCTGTTTCACTGGGTCCAGATGATTCTCTTTGCGCGGGCAACTCTATTACCTTAATCAATGGAGCCACTCCATCATTAACTTACACCTGGAGCACTGGTTCCAATAATGATTCTTTATTGATTACTAATAGCGGACAATACTCTGTTGTAGTGACAAACACCAATAACTGTATAGCAAGAGACACCATTAATGCTATCATCAAGGGCCAGGCTCCAGTCGCTAATTTCAGTACAAGCATTGGCTGTCAAAATACTGCAGTTAATTTTACTAACTTATCCTCTGCTCCTTCGGGTACCATCACCACTCGTAACTGGGATTTCGGGGATCCTGCTTCCGGAACATTCAGCACATCCACTGTAAATAATCCATTTCACACCTTCTCAGACACCGGTACCTACACAATTCGGTTGAATGTCGTTACCGATGCAGGATGCGAACAAACCATAACAAAAACCATTCATATTGCTCCAACGCCAACTGTTAATTTCTTAATTGGTAATTCCTGCCAGAACGATAGCACTGCATTCTCAAACCAAAGTACCAGCGCAGCCGGCTATTCCATTACTTCACTAATTTGGAATTTTGGAGATTCGGCTAGCGGTGCATTAAATACGTCCGGACTTTCCAATCCAAAACATGTATTTCCTAATCAAGCTAATTACACCATTAAATTAATAGCGACTAATAATGCCGGATGTAAAGACTCCCTAATCAATATTATAACAGTAAAAGCGCAGGTAAAAGCAGATTTTACCTATAGCACACCTTGCACCAATACCACTACCGTTTTTCAGGATAATTCCATCGCGGCTTCCTTAGCTCCTTCAACTCGACAATGGAACTTTGGGACTGTTCCCCTTTTATCCGGACTGTCTCCAACAAGGACATATACTGCTTCAGGACCTTACCTGGTTTCTTTAACCGTAACAGTGAATGGTTGCACTTCAAACATCACTAAAATAATAACTATTTTTCCTCCGCCAGCCCCCGGCTTTATTATTCCTTCATTTTGTTCAAAAGATACTGTAACAGCCGTTAACTCTTCTATTGCGCAAAGCGGTGTCATTTCATCCTATAACTGGAAATTAAATAATATTTCTTTTTCCTCAGTTCAAAATCCAACGCTCAGTTTAACTAACACAGGTAGTTACCCTGTTCGTTTAACTGTTGTTAATTCTTTTGGCTGCAGAGATTCTCTAACTAAAACCATTACTGTTTATCCGTTGCCAAATGTTGATTTTACAACCAATCCTTCTACCTACTATTATATTAACTCACCGGTAAATTTCATTCCTTCTATTTTAAATGCCAATTCTTATGTATGGTCAGGAAGCAGTATTTCTACTTCAACTTTGCAAAGTCCTTTCTACTCTTTTAATGCAGAAGGAACTTACAACGTTTCCCTAAATTTAAAAGATCAACTTGGCTGCAGGAACTCAAAAACAAAAACACTTTTAGTTTCAAAACCTTATCTAGACATGGCCATATTAAACGTTATTACCATTAAAGATGATGATGGATTTATGACTGTAAAAACGGATCTTGCCAATTATGGTACAATTCCAGTTTCTACATTTGAAATTCAATACCAGATAAGCGATGGGGGAAATAATAAGGAAACATTTACAGGCATGCTTAATCCAGGTGCTTTTTTTAACTACACGTTCAACTCAAAAAGTGCTTCGCTCACAAATAGCACCAATAATATTACTTGCGTAGATATTAAAAAAGTAAATGGTATTAATGATGAAAACGAATCTAACAATAAACTTTGCAGTTCTTTAAGTTATAATGAAATCGCCGTTTCAAACCCTCTACCTAATCCTGCGGAAGGTGATATAACTTTACCGGTGATCCTGAATAAAATAATTGACATAAACATTATTATTTATAATGCGAATGGTCAGTTACTATATGAAGCAGCCCCTCAAAAAGGTATTGAGGGATTAAACCTAATTCTTTTGCCCACTTCTTCTTTTTCAAGAGGATGTTACATCATTAAAACAGTGATTGATGATAAGGTATTCGTAAAAAAATTTATAAAGATCAGCAATAAATAAACTTTCTGATTTTTAGTTAACCTAAATTATGCAACTCATATTTGCTACTCATAACCAAAATAAACTAAAGGAAGTAAGAAGTCTGATCCCTGCTTCCATCACTCTGTTAAGTCTTGACGATATTCATTTTACTAAAGAGATCTTAGAAACTGCTAACACTATCGAAGGAAATGCTCTATTAAAAGCAAGAACGATCTATGAAGAAACCGGCATCAATTGTTTTGCTGATGACAGCGGACTATTAGTTGATGCTTTAAATGGCGCTCCCGGTGTTTATTCTGCCAGGTATGCAGGAGAACAAAAGAACGATGCTGATAATATGCAGAAATTG
>JANPOX010000663.1:0-11398 GCA_031428235.1 Bacteroidia bacterium
AATTTACCCAACCAAAACCATTGCTATTTGTTCAAATTTCCTATATTCGTAGTGATATATTATGCAAAAAGAGGTATTACTTGAAGTTAAAAATTTAACTACTGAATTTAAATCAGACGGTGAGTTTATTAAAGCAGTAAATGAAGTGTCATTCACCCTTCATAAAGGTGAAACTATTGGTATTGTTGGAGAAAGTGGTTCCGGAAAATCGGTAACAGCCCTTTCCATCATGCAATTGATCCCAAATCCTCCCGGCCGAATTTTTGGTGGTGAAATGCTTTATCACACAAAACACAAAGGTGTTGTTAACTTAAGAAATGTTTCTTCTGAAGAAATGCGTTCATTTCGTGGAAACGAAATCGCCATGATTTTTCAGGAACCGATGACCAGCTTAAACCCTGTTTACACCTGTGGCAATCAGGTAATGGAAGTTATACTATTGCACCAAAAAATTTCAAGAAAAGAAGCAAAAAAGAAGACAATAAAATTATTTGAACAGGTTCAATTACCGGATCCTGAGCGCGTTTTTAACGTGTATCCTCACCAGATCTCCGGCGGACAAAAGCAAAGGGTTATGATTGCTATGGCAATGAGCTGTAATCCCCGAATATTGATTGCTGATGAACCCACCACGGCATTGGATGTAACTGTTCAAAAAACGATTCTTGACTTAATGCTGCAGTTGCAGCGTGAACAGGATATGGGAATTATGTTTATTACACATGATCTTGGAGTAATTGCAGAACTTGCTGATAAAGTAATCGTGATGTATAAGGGGAAAGTTGTTGAGCAAGGTCCGGTATTGGATATTTTCAGCAATCCAAAACATCCCTACACAAAAAGTTTATTGGCTTGTCGCCCTCCATTGGAAAAACGTTTAATGCGTTTACCTGTTTCTTCCGATTTTATGAGTACGGATGCAGAAGGAAACATGTTGGAAATTCCTACCACAGTGAGTGAGGCCATTAACAGTGTGATCATTTCAAAAGAACAACGAAAGGCAGAACACAAAGAGTTATATGCACGTTCCAAGATTCTGGAAGTTCAAAACTTAAAAACTTATTTCCCTAATAATAAAACTTTTTTTGGCCGAACACTGGATTATGTGAAGGCGGTGGATGATGTAACGCTTGATGTATATGAAGGTGAAACCCTTGGTTTAGTTGGTGAAAGTGGTTGCGGAAAAACAACTTTAGGAAGAACAATCTTAAGATTGAACGAACCAACGGAAGGAAAAATATTTTTTCAGCGAAACGACCTTATGCGCTTGAAACCAGAGGATATGCGTCAGTTAAGAAAGGATATGCAAATTATTTTTCAGGATCCTTATTCTTCTTTAAATCCCCGCATTACAATTGGGGAAGCCTTAATGGAACCTATGCAGGTGCATAATATTTTAGGGAACAACAATCAGCGTAAAGAAAAAGTTCATGAACTATTAAAAAAAGTTGGACTTACAGAAAGACATTACAGTCGTTACCCACATGAATTCAGTGGTGGACAAAGACAACGTGTGTGTATTGCCAGAGCATTATCATTAAATCCGAAATTTATTATTTGTGATGAAAGTGTGAGCGCTTTGGATGTATCTGTACAAGCACAGGTATTAAATTTATTGAATGATCTGAAACGTGAATTTAAATTCACATATATTTTTATTTCTCATGACCTTTCGGTTGTTAAGTTTATGAGCGACCGAATGGTGGTAATGAATAAAGGAAAGATTGAAGAGATTGGTGATGCCGATGAAATCTACCTGAATCCACAATCGCAATACACAAAAAATTTAATCAACTCAATTCCTAAAGGTCAGTTAACGGATATTCGTGCCAGTATAGAGAAAAAACGATCTGCAGATATTTTAGTGTAGTTTTTAGAGTAGCCACTAGGATTTTTGTCAATATAGCGTCCCCCTATTTATCAGGCTACATTCTCTCTATATCAAAGTCCCTGCGGGACTTAATATTAATAGAAAAGTTCAATAACCGTATTTTATAGCGTGCTGTAGCTACGCAATGTGAATTGTGAAGATATTATGGTCCTACGGATTCTGTTTATCATAATTTAAACACACATTATTGTAATACATTCTGTCTATTAATAAACATGTAATAACGTTTAATGTTTATTTTCTCTTATTTTTGTCTGACAAATTATGCTTGATTTTCTCAAACAATTAACGGATCCCGAAAGTATCATTCAATATGGTGGCTTATGGTTATTGCTTTTCGTGGTATTTGCTGAAACAGGATTATTGGTTGGTTTTTTTTTACCGGGTGATTCTTTAATTTTTATTTCCGGATTGGTTTGTGCTACCAAACCCCACTTATTGGGAGTTTCTTTTTTAGCTTTATTGCCCTTATTGATTCTTGCGGCAGTTATAGGAAATGTTGCGGGATATTGGTTTGGCAGAAAAGCCGGTGAAAATTTATATGCAAAGAAAGATAGCTTGTTATTTAGAAAAAAACATTTATTGACTACTCAGATATTTTATGAGAAGCATGGTGGGAAGACATTAATTCTTGGAAGATTTTTGCCGATCATCCGAACCTTTGCGCCCATTTTAGCGGGAGTTATTAAAGTGGATTTTAAAGTTTTTATGATCTATAATATCCTGGGAGCCTTTGCTTGGATTGGGAGTATTTCCAGCATCGCTTATTTTTTAGGACTTAAATTTCCTTGGATAGAAAACTATTTAGGATATATCATCATTGGATTAATAGTGATTACAACTATTCCCGTTTTGCTGACTTATTTAAAGAGTAGGAAAAAAAGCGATTAATCTATTTTTGAGTGTGCAACCATTCAATGGCTCTTTCTCTATTTGTAAACAATTTCGATGGAACCAATGGCTTGCTTATTTGTAAGAAGAAATTTGCAATAACGCTCATGACAATAGAATCAACTATTATGGCGCCCGCTTTTACTTTGTTACAGCCATCTTTAGACGCTAAATAATCTCTGGCTTCTTTAGTAATATGTTTTACATTCTTTGTACTTACCAGAATGGGATAATCTTTATCGCCAAACATTTTCACCCTATGAGCCACTGCCATTTTTGCAATGCTAAGATCAACTGTTTCACTTTTTAAAACACATAATATAATTCCATCTACCAGTTCAACAGTTACGAGTTCTTTTATAGGTGAGGTAATATGCATAGCCAATAAAATTAAAATATTTGTCCGGATACCTTATTACATTTTACTTGTTATGTTTTTCTGTGATGATAATTAATTTGCTTTAAGCTGGAAAATGAAGTCAGATTTTAATTAGAAAGCCATTCCTTAGCATGCTCTTCATTGGTAAAAAGTTTAGTAGGTACTAAAGGCTTATTAAGAGTTAAAAAGAAATTAGCAATTACCCTCGTTACAATAGAACTGGTAATGATGGCACAGGATTTAATTTTTTGACAGCCTTCTTCAGAAGCTAAATAATTCCTGGCCTCGATCGTGACATGTTTTACTATAGTTGCGTGTACTAATAAAGGAAAGTCTTTGTGACCGAAGCGTTTTACCCGATCTTCGACGGCTATTTTTGCAGTTTCCAAATCAACCGTTTCACATAAATAAGTTCCCACTAAAATGCCGTTATCCAGTGTAACTGAAATTTTTTTATTCTCAGGACTTTCCATAAAAAATAAATTTAAAACTTTAATCTTTAATAAACACGACCGTTAAACGGGTTTTTAGCACAAAACCAATATTTAACAAATGACTAGGACATTTTTAAATAAGATTGTAAAATAAATTGTTGTAAATGTGTTACTTCGAATTCTCTATTACAAAACCCTCAATTTTTTTCCAGACTGCTTCATTGTTCATAATGGAGTTATGATCTTCATCTACTTCTAAAACAGTTGTTTTTCCTTTCCAGACTTTTGTGAGTGCATAAGCATGATGTTTAGGAATCACTTTGTCGTTTTTAGAAATGAGAGCCAGCATGGGCGAAGAAATGGTTGTCGCATATTTGTCAGATTCAAAACGATGATTGATGAGTAAGCCTATTGGGACAAACGGATATTTTTCAAAGGCAACATCAATCATGTTTTCATAAGGTGTAATTAAAACAGTAGCCTTTGTTTTACGCTGGGATGATAAATAAGTGGCAACACCAGTTCCGATACTACGCCCAATAACGATTATGCGATCAGGATCAATATCAGGATGGGTTATTAAATGATCGTATACTTCCAAAGCATCGCTGAACATTGTTTTTTCTGAAATAAAACCTTCGCTTAAACCAAAGCTTCTGTAATTTACAAGAACCATAACAGTATTAGGAAAATAATTTTGATACGTCATCAAATGAGAAACCTCTTCAGCATTGCCACCAAAATATAAAACAAGTGGCAGTTTTTCTTCAATAGTATCTTTGGAGATAAAACTATACGTTCGGTTTCCGTCTTTCATTTGAAAGCCTACGGTATCAAAGCCCGGATTGCTATTGATGATCTCTGCGATCTCTGCCGGGCTATTAGGCTGTGGGTGAAACAATAAATCGTCTTGGTTGAAATAGAGTAGGGAACAAATACACAAGTATAGTATGACTATAATAAGCCCGATGATTTTAAAAAATTTAATGATTTTTTTGTTCATACTTAAAGATATGCAAAACGTTACAAATAAAAACACCTGCCAGAAAACTGACAGGTGTTTTTTATATTTTTTATTGGTCTCTTTCCTTGGTCTGAGATCAGGCCAACGCTATTAAAGCGTTCCTCTTTTTGCCTGTTCTCTTTCAATTGATTCAAATAAAGCTTTAAAGTTACCGGCTCCAAAACCTTTAGCTCCCATGCGCTGAATGATCTCATAAAATAAAGTTGGACGATCTTCAACGGGTTTTGTAAAAATCTGCAATAAATAACCATCTTCATCAGCATCCACTAAAATGGAGAGTTCCTGTAATTTCGAAATATCTTCATGCATCATGCTCATGTGTGACCCTAATCGAGCAGGAATTTCATCATAATAAGCCTGTGGTGGTGGTGGTAAAAACTCAACACCTCGTGCTTTTAATTCAGTTACAGTTTTGATGATATCATCTGTTGCTAGAGCTAAATGCTGAACTCCTGCTCCTTCATAAAAATCAATATACTCTTCGATTTGTGATTTCTTTTTTCCTTCAGCAGGTTCATTAATGGGGAACTTGATACGCCCGTTACCGTTACTCATTACCTTGCTCATTAAAGCAGAATATTCCGTTGTAATTTGTTTATCATCAAAGGTTAGGAAATTTACAAAGCCCATTACATCCTCATACCATTTCACCGTCGCGTTCATTTGGTTCCATCCCACATTTCCAACCATGTGGTCAATGAATTTTAATCCAACCGCTGCAGGATTGTAATCACTTTTCCATGCTCTAAATCCGGGTAAAAATTCTCCTTTATAATTTTTACGTTCTACAAACATGTGAACGGTTTCTCCGTAAGTATAAATACCTGCGCGCACTACTTCGCCATTTTCATCTTTTTCAACAACTGGTTCCATAAATGATTTCGCGCCACGCTTAATCGTTTCTTCATAAGATTTACGCGCATCTTCAACCCAAAGGGCAATTACTTTCACGCCATCGCCATGTTTTTTTACATGTTCACCAATTGGAGAATCGCTATTTAATGCTGTGGTTAGTACCAAACGAATTTTATCTTGTTTTAATACATATGAAGTACGATCTTTTAAACCCGTTTCTAATCCTGCATAAGCGTACGACTGGTAACCGAAAGCAGTTTTGTAATAATGCGCCGCTTGCTTTGCATTTCCTACATAAAACTCCACGTAATCTGTTCCTAACAAAGGTAAGAAGTCTTGAGCGCCTTCAAATATTTTTTCTAATCCGTATTCTACGTTTTTAATTTCTTTAGTTGACATTGTATTAATTTTTTAATAATTTATAAATTGTTTCATTGGTAACCATTCATCACCTACAACTCCACATCGCCATATAGAGCGATCGGAGTTCCAATTTATTTTTCAAAAGTTTAGATTCCACTGCTTTTTAATTTATGTTTTAATTTTTAATTAGTTTTTGTTATCGCTCCCACTTCACTCCGCTCAGTGTTACAGCCCGAACTGACAACTAAAATTAACTTGTCTGTTTTTATTTAAATGCTGTTAACTGCATTCCGGTTTCTGCCCACTGATTACTCCACCCAACTTTTGTAATATTTTCCATCATCAATTCCCATCGCTTCTTCAGTCACTTTTAAAGGACGAAAAGTATCAACCATAACAGCTAATTCCTGAGTAACCGTTTGCCCAATACTGCGTTCCATTGCTCCGGGCGCAGGCCCATGCGGAATACCTTTTGGATGTAAAGTAATGTGTCCCTGTTCAATATTATTGCGGCTCATAAAATCACCATCTACATAATATAATACTTCATCACTATCAATATTACTGTGGTTGTATGGCGCAGGAATTGCAAGAGGATGATAATCGTATAGACGAGGTACAAATGAACAAACCACAAAAGCAGGCGTTTCAAATGTCTGGTGCACGGGAGGTGGCTGATGCACCCGTCCCGTAATGGGTTCAAAATTATGGATGGAAAAAGCCCATGGAAAATTGTATCCATCCCAGCCAACAACATCAAAAGGATGGGTCGCATAAATTACTTCATGCATCATGCCTTCTTTTTTTATTTTAATTAAGAAGTCTCCTTTTTCATCAAAGGTTTCTAACTGTGTCGGTAATTTAAAATCACGTTCACAAAAAGGGGAGTGTTCTAAATGCTGACCACTTGCATTTTTATAACGTTTTGGAGTATATAACGGGTGCGGCGTTTCAATATAAAAAATACGGTTATCCGTTGTGTCGAACTGCATTTGATAAATCATTCCTCTTGGAATAATTAAATAATCCCCATACTCAAAAGGAATGTTTCCCATGAAGGTTCTTAAAGTTCCTTTTCCTTTATGGATAAAAAGCATTTCATCCGCATCTGCATTCTTATAAAAATAAGAGGTCATGCTTTGTTTCGGCGCTGCTAATCCAATATGACAATCACTATTAAATAAAACCGTTTTTCTGCTGTCTAAAAAATCATCAGTTGGTTTAATATCAAAGCCTTTTAACAACAAGGATTTAATATTTTTATCAATGGCCACCTTTGGCGAAACATCATAACTTTTAATGATTTCTTTAACCTGCGTTGGGCGATGTGTGTGATATAACAATGATGAGAAACCGTGAAATCCTTCGGTGCCAAACAATTGTTCGTAATAGAAATTACCCTGAGGGGATTTAAAAATTGTATGTCGTGTCGGCGGAATATTTCCTACATGATGATAGATTGGCATAGGATTGTATTAAAAATTTATTTAATGAGTTTGGCACTTACATGAACTGTTTCATCCATCTTAAGCGTTTGACTGGAAGCAGAAGCTGCATCAAAAATAGCTAAAACCCGGAATTGAATATTGTCTTTAAAAATGTATTCTTTTATATTCACATCCTGCATATCTAAAGCAACAGAAGTTATACCAGTAGGTATATCAGATTTACTGGCAATCATTGTTTCTCCTACACCGGAAGCTTTTATATATATAGTAACAGATTTCAGATAATCCAGATTTGCAGTATTGGTGCCGGTTGTTGTTGCAGTAAGATTAAACCTGGTCATTTTTATTTCACTGATCAGGCTCTGCGTTGTTCCGGCATCACTGAATTTAGTAGCTTGCTGAGTTGGTACATTAGGTGTGGTAAATTCCACAGTGGTAGTAGGTGTAGTTACCGTAATACTGGAAGAAGGAATCGTGAGATTAGTAGAGTAATCAATATCAAATTCTGTTAATTTATCTACTTCCTTTTTTTTGCAGGATAAACCAAAGCTTATTAAAGCAATGATGAAGGAAAAGCTTATTATTTTTTTCATATGATTTGTTTTAAGGATTTGATTATTATTTAAATAGATTTCTTAATCGGGCTTTTACATGAAATGTTTCATCAGATTGAATAGTTAAATCATAGCTAACTGTTCGGTCTGTGGATATTTTAAATCTTAAACTGAAGGAATCATCCTGCATATATCCTTTAAGGTCGGTTGAATAGGTATCTAATGATAATGTTGTTAAGCCGGTTTCCGGAATATCATATTTTGAAGCCACTAATACTTCCTCATGATTAGGGCTCGCTAAATAAATTTCAATGGATTTTAAAAAATCAAAGTTACCCGATGCTGGAGATTTAACTGTTAAAGTCAGATCTTTCAAAGTAACACGATCAATTAACTTAGAAGTTGTACCTTCATTTTTATAATCCTCTTTTGTATTAGTTGATGTTTCTGGGGTTGCAATATCAATTGGTAAAGGAATTATTGCACCTGAAGAGGGTATGGTAACTTCCTGCGAATAATGAAGGTCAAATTCTTTCAGTTTACCAATCTTTTTACAAGATATAAAACAGGCCGTTAAAGCTATTAAAATATAGACTGCAAAGTGTTTAACCATTTAATTCTAAAATTTATTTAAAGATAAATCATTTTTTATAATTTCAGCTAAATTAGGCCTTAATCTGCTTTTATAAACTGATAAACATTCCGGGCCATTTTTTATTCTTCCTTTCCTTAATTCACGTTGTTTTTCAATTGGTAAAGCTGCAATTTCCTGACATTTTTGAGTACAACATCCTTGCATTTTTGTTGCACATTTATCACATTGTATAAATAACAGATGGCAATCATCGTTTTTACAATTTACATGACTGTCACAGGGTGAACCACATTGGTGGCAAATGCTCAAAATATCAGCTGTAATACGTTCGCCAATGCGTTCATCAAAAACAAAATTTACCCCTCTGAATTTACTTTCAAGGCCCTGTTCTTTTACATCTTTAGCATATTGTATTATCCCGCCCTCTAAATGATTAACATCTTTAAAGCCTTTGTGTTTTAGGTAAGCGCTGGCTTTCTCACATCGTATTCCACCAGTACAATACATGATCACTTTTTTATCTTCCTGTCCTTTTAAATGATCAACCACCAATGGTAATTCTTCCCGAAAAGTATCTGCATCCGGACAAAAAGATTTGTCAAACCTTCCAACTTCACTTTCATAATGATTTCTCATGTCAACCACAATAGTTTCCGGATCTTCAATAGCCTTATTAAAATCCGCGGCATTTAAATAGGATCCCGTATTAGATGAGTCGAAATCGGGATCGGTAATGCCATCAGCCACAATTTTTTCTTTAACCTTAACCACAAGCTTATAAAATGATTTTCCATTACCATCAACCGCAATCTTGAGAGGAACATTTGCGAAACGTTCATCATTGTAAAGTAAAGAAACAAACTTATCCCAATTTTCTTTTGGAACATTCATCTGTGCGTTTATTCCTTCATTGGCTAAATAAATTCTTCCAAAACAGTTCAAACCTGTCCATTCTTGAAAAAAATAATCTCTTAATTCTTTTGGATTCTCGATCTTTACATATCTGTAAAAAGAAAAAGTAATACGCTCTGTTTTTTCCTGAGCTAAGCGGATTTTTAATTCCTCTTTGTTAATTCGGTTTCTTAATTCTGTCATTTTCATAAATAGATATAATTGCAGGTTATACTATTAACAATTACTGATTAAAGATTTTGTTGTGATGAGTAAACTCTATTAATCAACAATTCTAAAATTCAACAATTATTCTTACGTTTGCAAAGGTAGCGAAAAACTAAAAAAAACCTGCTGACTTTTATCATGTACAATAAAGAAGATAAAATTTTAATTATAGGTGCCGGTGGGCAGATAGGAATTGAATTAGCTCAGGAATTAAGTTTGTTATATGGATCCAGTAATGTAATTGCTGCCGATTTAAAGCCAATTCCTGCTTTGGAATTGAATCCTTTTGAAAAACTGGATGTATTAGATAAAGATGCATTATTGAATATTGTAAAAAAACATAGTATTTCTCATGTTTACTTATTGGCTGCTTTATTATCCGCCACGGGGGAGCAAAATCCAATGTTTGCCTGGAAACTGAACATGGAAGGCTTGTTTAATGTTTTAGATCTGGCAAAAGAAAAACACATTGCCAAAGTATATTGGCCTAGCTCAATTGCTGTTTTTGGCCCAACCACTCCAAAAATTGACACGCCTCAATATACAATAATGGAGCCTTCAACGGTTTATGGAATCAGTAAACAGGCTGGGGAGCGTTGGTGCGAATGGTATTTTCATAAATATGGAGTAGATGTGCGTAGTTTACGTTACCCGGGCTTAATTGGATGGAAATCAGCCCCCGGTGGTGGAACAACAGATTATGCGGTGCATATTTTCCATGAAGCGTTAAAAAATAAATCTTATGAATGCTTTTTAAGTGCTGATACCGCCTTACCTATGATGCATATGGAGGACGCCATTCGTGCCACCATTGAAATTATGCATGCTCCAATTGAACAAATAAAGATTCGTGGCAGTTATAATTTAGCAGGAATTAGTTTTACACCGGCTCAAATTGCTGCGGAAATTCAAAAACACATACCGGAATTCACTATTTCATATAATCCAGACTTCCGTCAGGCAATTGCTGATAGTTGGCCACAAAGTATTTTAGAGGCTGAGGCGAATAATGACTGGAATTGGTCGGCAAAATATAATATTTCGTCATTAGTCAAAGATATGTTAAGAAATTTGGCATAAAAAATGCTTTCAAAAGTGTAACTATTTTTTTACCCCACTCGTAGAAATAATAAACGGTTTAAACGAATTGTAGAATCATCGTTAAATTATGCTCTTTTGTCTAATTTAATTATCAAACTACAATAAAATTACATAATTTAGTAAAAGATATTGCCTATGAAAAAAATATATTTAATCCTGATTTTTTTGGTTTCTCAGATAAGCCAAGGTCAGTCTCAGTCGTTTGAACTTGGAGTAAATAAAGACACTATTAATTTAATAGATGTTTTAGGCAAGAAACAAGGTAAATGGATTATAAAAGGCAAACACAAGCCTGGAACTTGTTTTGCACCTGAGCAAAAAATTGAAGAAGGTAAATACACCGAAAATCGTAAAATTGGTAAGTGGTTAGAATACTACTGTAATGGTAATATGAAAAATCAATTAAC
Organism: Bacteroidia bacterium; assembly: GCA_031428235.1. GTDB lineage: Bacteria > Bacteroidota > Bacteroidia > B-17B0 > Aurantibacillaceae > UBA4416. Next base: position 11,062 of record JANPOX010000663.1, read on the forward strand.
TTTCCAAAATGGTCGTCCGGATGGTTATGCAATTATGTACCATGAAAATGGAAAAATATCAGAAGAAGGAAATTGGAAAAATAATCGTTGGACAGGCCCGTATAAATTGTATTACGAAAATGGACAAGCACAACATGAGTTTAATTTTAACGCAAGTGGTAAAAGAGAAGGTCCTGTAAAATATTTCCATGAAAACGGTCAGTTAGCCATTGAAGGAACTTTTGCAAATGGAAAAGAAGCTGGAGTTATTAAGGAATACCACGAGAATGGTGATTTGAAAGCGGAAAAAACATACAATGATGGCGCTGTTGATGTGGCATCTATTAAAGAATTTGAA
>JANPOX010000664.1:0-3173 GCA_031428235.1 Bacteroidia bacterium
ATCCCTGCTTATGCCTGGCATAACGGAAAGAGAAATAAATTCTGCTTTTGAATCATCTAATACTAAAGCATTTCAGGTTGGACTATTTATGGCATTAGATTATTTTAAAGAAAATAAAAAATTCATTGAATGTTATGAAGAATTTCTTACAAATATAAACAGTATTTCAGAGGCTAGCTGGGTTATTATATTAAATGAAATTAGGGCTTCCTTAATAAAAAGTGTTGACCCGAAGCAATGGCCATCATATAAAAACTTAATACTTCGCGTTATTCAAAGAAAAGACAAACAGTATTATAATAAAGATAATTTTAGTGATTCCCCAGATGGAAGGATATTTTATGACAATATTGTTAGGTCGTTTAATAGTTGGTGGGAAACTCAAGAAGAAATTTCAGAAAGTGATTTAACAATTGATTCTATTGATAAAGAAACAATTTTAAAATGGGCTAAAAATTCTATAGAACATGTTAATAGTTTATTCATTAAAGCTAAAATTGATTTAATAGCCGGTGTTGATGTAAATACTGAGGCCATGAAGGTTTTACAGATTGAGATCAAAAAAATAAATCCATTATAATAGTACATGGCAAAAAAAAATAAAATAGATCCAATTTCTTTCCAGATTGATGCGGGACTAATTGATAGGCTTGGCAGAGAACTCGTCGGTCGTGCAGAAACTGCAGTGTCAGAATTGGTTAAAAATGCTTATGATGCGGATGCAACAAATGTGGAAGTTAATTTTATAGACTCTTATGATGAAGGTGGGACATTAATAATTAATGATAACGGACTTGGAATGACCTTGGAACAGTTGAAAAACGGCTTCATGACAATTTCCTCTACAGATAAGATTCACAACCCTAAATCAGAAAGATTTCAAAGAAGTAAAGCAGGTCGTAAAGGAATTGGAAGATTTGCTACACAACGTTTAGGTAAAAAATTAACGATCATAACTCAAACACTTGATGCCAAACAAGCCATTAAGCTTACTATAAACTGGGACGATTATAAAATTGACACCGATCTTACCAAAATCACAAATACCGTTGAACTTATCGATAAAACTCAAAAGGAAGGTACTCAATTGGTAATTGACGATTTAAGAGAGTGCTGGACTGATGGTGCAATTATAAGAGTATATAGGTACGTATCAGATTTATTGCAGCCCGATTATATTTCAGATAGAAGTAAAAAATTAGGTTTAGCAAAACAAAAAGATGAATCGTTCAAAGTTAAATTTAAACTAATTTATAATGAACAGGAACGGATAATTGCTGATCCAAAGAAGATGCTTTTTGATAAAGCACTAGCTGTTATTGAAGGGTATATTGATAAATCTCATAATGGCTATTGTAAAGTTACAAGCGATAGTCTGGAAGTTTCTGATGATCTCATAAGTGTTCCTCATAATAAAAAATATGGCAATGAGACCACCACCGATGATAAATATCGTCTCCTTAACGAAGTTCATTTCAAAGTATACTATTTTATTTATAATAGAGAAAGGTATTATACAAATATTTCTAAAATTGAATTATCGGGAATCCAAAAATTGGCAAATGAACAAGGTGGAATAAGGTTATATCGAAATGGGTTCCGGGTATTGCCGTACGGAGAACCAAACGACGATTGGTTAAATATTGACCGGAGATATTATAATGATTCTGGAACAAATGCTCCATTTGGAAACAGAAACCTTTTTGGTTTTGTTGAAGTAATTGATCCAAGCGGAAAAGTGTTTGAAGAAACTGCTAGTAGAGAGGGTCTTATTGAAAATGATGCCTACAAAGAGTTAAGCGATTTTATCCATAAAGCCTTAGAAGCAGGAAGGGATCGGCTAAGATATGGTGTGGAGAAAATAAAAAAGGAGGTTGAGGGGGAGAAGAAAACTCAAATAAATATTGTTTTTGATGAACCTGAGAAAACCACAATTGAAAAGCTAGATGATTTATCTAAAAACGTTAATGAATTAATTGAGTCATCAGGTGAAAATATAAATACAGTAGCTTTAAAAAAGAATACAAAAAGAATTGTAGAAGAATTAAAGACTGAATTCCAACTTCTTTTAGATGAACTTGGAATGATTAGAGTTTTAGACGGGCTTGGTTTGACAATAGGTGAATTTACCCATGAAGTAGTTCAATTTTCACCTTCAATTATGGGAGACTTGAGTGTCTTGAGCAATCAAAAGTTAAACGGTGTAGGTATTAATTCCTTAGAAAATTTAAAAAGAACAATTCAATTATTCACATCATATACATCATATTTTAATGCTACTGTTTCCGCAAATGTAAGTAGGGAACTAAAGCCTCAGTTGTTAGACGGAGTTGTAAATAATTTTAAAGAAATTGTAGAAGCTGATCTCAAAAAACTCAATATTACTTTGAATGTTGAATTATATGGATATGATTTGATAACGCTTCCAATGCATTCTTCCGAATGGAGTTCTATATTATTCAATCTTTTCACAAACTCTAAAAAAGCAATAAAGAGAAAGGGTGCTGTTGGAGAAATAAAAATAGTTGTAGGAAAGGAAGAAAAGAAATTATATTTGGAATTTTCAGATAATGGTGATGGAGTGCCGGATCAGAATAAAACAAGGATATTTGAAGCGTTTTTCACGACATCATCACCGGTTGGATTTGATCCATCTGATGATGAAAAACTGACAGGTACCGGGTTAGGATTAAAAATTGTAAAGGATATAGTACAAACCTATGGTGGTACAGTAGAATTAATAGAACCAGAATCAGGATACGCGACCTGTTTCCGTATTGAACTACCTTTAGCTACTCAAAAACAAAGAGAAGAATATGAAGTATAAGTATTTATATATTGACGATACACAGGATGATATTGAGAAAGGCACAATTAATGGTTTGCAGGATGGTGATGAAATAGAAATTACTTTTAAAAAGCCAAACGATTGGGAGACACTTATTGGTGAATTAACAAAAATACTACCTGAATATAATGGAATCATTTTAGATTTAAGACTTAATCTCATTCCGTATGAAGAAAATAAATTTGCTCAATACAGAGGCAGTTCTGTCGCCCAGGAGTTAAGAACTTTGGCAAAGGAAAGTAGATTTAAAAATGACTTTCCGATAATATTAATTTCTGCTGATGAGAATATTCAAAAATCTTTAGATCAAACGAGCTTTGATTTA
>JANPOX010000665.1:0-3519 GCA_031428235.1 Bacteroidia bacterium
AACAAATCCTCTTAATCGTCTCCACCCAATCATCACCGCTGTTTAAGCTCTCCACCAGTTGTATTTTTTCGCCACCATGCTTGTGAAAAATTTCCTGATATTCAATTCCAATTTCATAAATAGTTTCAAGGCAATTTGTTCAATATTTCATGTAAGTTTTCATGAGAAAATTTTAATGAAAAAAATGTATATTTGTTTATGTTCCCTATAAAAAATTATAAAAGCGATATTGAAGAACTTTGTAAAAAGCACAAAGTAAAACGACTTTATGTTTTTGGTTCTGCGTTAACGGAAAAGTTTAATGAAAAAAGTGATATTGATTTAATTGTTGACTTTGATTTAATAGATTTACATACTTATGCAGACAATTACTTTGATTTAAAGTTTTCTTTGCAAAGCATTTTTCATAGAACAATTGACCTTTTAGAAGAGCAAGCTATTAAAAATCCGTATTTTAAAAAAGTAGTAACTGACCAGCGTCAATTAGTTTATGGACATTGAAATTAAGGCCTCTCTTTTCGATATATTAAATTCAATTAATGAAATTGAAAGTTACTTTATTGACAGACCAAGAATTTTCTCTGAATATAAGAATGACCTACGAACAAAAAGGGCTGTTGAACGCGATTTAGAAATAATCGGGGAAGCAATGAGCAGAATCCTGGCAAAAGACATTGAATTTAAATTGTCTAATTCCAGGAAGATAGTTGATACAAGAAATCGTATTATTCATGGTTATGATTCTGTATCGGATGATATGATCTGGAGTATTGTAATAAATCATATCCCTATTTTAAAAAAAGAAATTGAACTTTTGCTAAACGATTAAGAGTTTTAATTTAAAGCAATCCTCTTAATCGTCTCCACCCAATCATCACCGCTGTTTAAGCTCTCAACCAGTTGAATTTTTTCGCCACCATGTTCATGAAAAATTTCCTGGTATTCTGTCCCAATTTCGTAAATGGTTTCAAGGCAATCTGCTGTAAAAGCCGGAGAAAAAACTAAAATATTTTTTACTCCTTTTTTCGCTAAATCTTCAACCACTTTATCACTAAAAGGTGTTAACCATTTATCATTTAACCGGCTCTGGAAACTGAGTGTATATTTCCCTTCGGGTATTGCCAATTTCTCAACAATGGATTTTGTGGTTTGATAGCAAGCGGCTTTATAACAATAATAATTGGTTTCATTCAGCACGTCTTCGCAGTGATGATCTTTGCACAAATAACCATCTTCATATACTTTATCCACCTGCCTTTCCGGTAAGCCATGGTAACTAAAAATGATATGATCGTACTTACTCATATCATGCGTTTTTGCACGGTTTAAAATGCAATTAATGTAATCTTCATTATCATAATACTGGCTAATAATTTTTAATTCAGGAATAACCCACCATTTGCTGACAATACGCATAAACTCCTGCAAAGCACTGCCAGTGCTACTTGAAGCATATTGCGGAAATAAAGGAAATACAATAATTTTATGGTAACCTTCTTTTTTCATGCGTTCCATCACAGTTTCCATTCCCGGATTCTGGTAACGCATGGCCATTTCCACTTTAATGTCTTCACCAACCGCTACCTGGAGTTTTTTTTGCAGGTCCAGCGTATGTTTCAATAGTGGAGATCCTGTTTTTTCATCCCAAATTGCTTTGTATAGTTTTGAAGAATTACCTGAGCGAAAAGGCACAATCACACCATTCACCAATAACGTACGAGATAACCATGGAATGTCAATCACCCGTTCATCATTTAAAAATTGTGTCAAATATTTGCGAACGTCTGATTTTTTTGGACTGTCAGGCGTACCTAATTGTAAAAGTAATATGGCTGTTTTATGTTTCATGTTGTTGGGTTAATTAACCGCAAAGATCGCTGTCACGCTGCAGCGTGATTCGCAAAGTACGCAGAGTGTTTTAATCTTAAATATCTCTACAAAAATAGACAACAAACTGAAATGACAAACGTTTATTTTTCAATATATCTTTGCGTTCTCTGCTTGGGTTTCTTTGCGTTCTCTGCGTTTAATTACTTTAAAAACTTAATTTCCGTAATCCTAAAATTTTCGCCATTTTTGCGGGCTCAATGAATCCACACCAACCACCAGAAAAAGCGCCCAAACGAATTGCCATTATGGGCAGTACAGGAAGTATTGGTACCCAGGCTTTAGAAGTGATCAGAGATAATCCGTCTCATTTTGAAGCAGAGGTTTTAGTAGCACATTCCAATGCAGATTTATTAATTAAACAGGCCATTGAATTTAAACCCAATGCAGTGGTTATTGGTGATGAAAGCAAATACCAGCACGTGAAAGAGGCTTTGTTTTCTCATGATGTTAAAGTGTTTGCCGGTTTAAAATCCATGGAACAAATTGTTGAGATGGAAACCGTTGACATGGTTTTAGCAGCCATTGTTGGTTATGCCGGGCTTGCTTCAACAATAAATGCCATTAAATATAAAAAAGCCATTGCGTTGGCTAATAAAGAAACCCTGGTTGTTGCCGGAGATTTGGTTACTAAATTAGCCTATGAAAATGCCGTTAATTTGTATCCGGTAGATTCTGAACATTCAGCTATTTTTCAATGCCTGGTTGGTGAATTTGATAACCAAATCGAGAAGATCTATTTAACAGCTTCTGGTGGACCGTTCAGGGGAAAAGACAAAGCTTTTTTGGCCAATATAAAAAAAGAACAGGCTTTAAAGCATCCTAACTGGGTGATGGGGGCAAAGATCACCATCGATTCGGCAAGCTTGATGAATAAAGGCCTTGAAGTAATTGAGGCCAAATGGTTATTTAATTTAAAGCCCAATCAAATTGATGTGATTGTTCATCCGCAAAGCATTGTTCACAGCATCGTACAATTCACAGATGGAAGCATGAAAGCACAAATGGGGCTTCCTGATATGAAGCTGCCCATACAATATGCGTTTACTTACCCGGAACGTATTAAATCAAATTTTCCCCGTTTTGATTTTTTTAACTACCCGCAACTCACATTTGAGAAGCCTGATACCGAAACCTTTAGTAACTTAGCCCTTGCCTACAAAGCAATGGAAAAAGGTGGCAACATGCCTTGTGTATTAAATGCTGCTAATGAAATTGTAGTGCAGGCTTTTTTAGAAGATAAGATCGGGTTTTTACAGATGAGTGATATCATCGCAAACGCATTGGATAAAATGCCAATGATAAAATCTCCGGGAATTGAAGATTATAGGCAGTGCGATAAAGAAACAAGAATACTTACTAAAGAGTTAATTAACTCAAAACAAACGAATAACTAAGCACTTTTTAAATATGGGTACTTTCATTAATATAGCACAATTTATCACGAGCCTTGGCTTATTAATTTTGTTGCACGAATTCGGACATTATATCACAGCACGTATGTTTAAAATACGTGTGGATAAATTTTACCTGTTCTTCGATTTCTTATTCCCGTTACCGGGAGTTTTGAATTTTGCTTTGTTTAAAAAGAAGATTGGTGATACTGAATATGGTATTGGCTGGTTTCCTATG
>JANPOX010000666.1:0-7730 GCA_031428235.1 Bacteroidia bacterium
TCGGTCATATAGCCGTAAAACCGTTTGGCTGGTTCAGGCAAATACTGAAAATTGTCTTCTAATAGATGATAGATAAAAGACACATGTTCCTGCAGACTTTGTGTGGTATATAAATGAAAATTTTTAGCAAGAAAATGGTCGTAAATAATATCCATCAAAACCCCGCTATATTTATCAAATGCTTTACTGAAACGATGTTTGCTCGTTAAATAAATAGGATGAGAATCTGTAAACACATCTATTTTCCGATGCAATCTAATACCGTGGATAATTCCTTCCGTTAATCCTTCAAAATTATTACCCTGCATAGAGTCTGCGATAAAATTCCCGATGATCAGTTCAGGTTTTTGATAGGAGAGGTAACTATGAGCGAGGTAGTTCAAAATTAATACAAATAGTTGATTACGAATTTAGTACTAATATACGAATCGAAATTGTAAAGTTTAGCAAACACAGATTCGTATAGTACAGATTCGTAATTTATCATTCGTATATTCGTCCTTTAAATTTGTTATACTCAGTGAATACATTTTTCGGCATCATACAAAATAACCTGGCTATCTTAAATGAAGAGGAGTCTCTACATTGCGTTAAAGTATTGCGGCACAAAGTAGGGGATGTTATCCGTGTAATTGATGGAAAGGGAACCATTGCTATTGGTAAAATTGAAGCTGCTCATGCAAAGCAATGTGCTGTTTCATTAATGGAAAAAGAAGTGATGAAACCAACCAGAAATTATTTTCTGCATGTTGCCATTGCTCCGACTAAAAATATTGAACGTATTGAATGGTTTGTGGAAAAAGCAGTAGAGATTGGTATTGATGAAATTTCCTTTATTAAGTGTTCTAATTCTGAGCGGACTGTCATTAAAGACGATCGTTTAAAAAAAGTGGCTGAAGCAGCCGTTAAACAAAGTCAACAGGCCTTTATTCCGAAACTAAATACTTTAGTAACATTTAAAGAGTTTGTAAAAACAAATGTATCGGATATTAAACTGATAGCTCACTGTGAAAAAGAAAATAAACAATCGCTTAAACATCATATCAATACTCAAAAAACATTCAGTATGCTGATTGGGCCAGAGGGTGATTTTACCAAGGAGGAGATTACTTTGGCATTAACAGCCGGATATTTACCAGTTTCCCTTGGAGAGAGCAGGTTAAGAACTGAGACAGCAGGCTTATTTGTATGTAATGCTTTTGCAGCAATAAATTGTTAATATTGCCACAATAAAAACCTTATTTAAGCGTATCTAATTAAACTGATTTTATGGAAAAAATAAATATTCTTTGGGCAGACGATGAAATTGATTTGCTAAAACCACACATTTTATTTTTAAACAGCAAGGGTTATGAAATTATTACCGCATTAAGTGGTGATGAAGCCATTGACATTGTTAAAGAGAACAATGATTTGTCAGCCGTTTTACTTGATGAGAATATGCCCGGTATTTCCGGACTGGAAGCCTTAAGTAAAATCAAGCAGTTGAAATCTGATCTTCCAGTGATCATGATCACAAAGAGTGAAGAAGAATATATCATGGAAGATGCTATTGGTAGCAAGATTGCGGATTACCTTATTAAGCCGGTTAATCCTAATCAGATTTTAATGTCGTTGAAGAAAGCATTAGATAACAAGCGACTAGTTTCTGAAAAAACAAATACAGAGTACCGTAAAGAATTCAGGGAAATTGGAATGACCTTGTCAGATAACCTAACCTGGCAGGAATGGCAGGAAGTATTTAAAAAAATTGTGTATTGGGAACTTGAAATAGATAAGAATCAGGATAAAGGAATGCTTGAAGTATTAAAAATGCAGAAGGCAGACGCTAATCATCAGTTCTTTAAATTTATTGAAAAAAATTATGTCAGTTGGTTAAATGGCTCAAGTACCAATGTGCCAACGATGAGTCACACTTTATTGAAAAATAAATTTTTTAATCATTTTGATAATAATGCCTGTAATTTTTTACTGGTTATTGATAATCTGCGTTATGATCAATGGAAAATGATCCAGCCCATTATCCAGGATTATTTTAAAGTGGAAAACGAAGAATTGTTTTTCAGTATTTTACCTTCTGCTACCCAATATGCACGGAATGCGATATTCTCCGGCTTATTACCAAGTGAGATGGAAAAACGTCATCCGGATTGGTGGAAAAATGATGAGGATGAAGGTGGAAAAAATATGCATGAAGAAGATTTTTTAAATGCACAGATCAAGCGTTTGGGTAAAGACATTAAAACGAGTTACAATAAGATCACCAACTTCGCTGCCGGAAAAAAATTATCAGAGAACATGAGTAACTTAATGAACAATAAGTTAAATGTGATTGTCTATAATTTTGTGGACATGTTAAGCCACGCTCGTACAGAATTGGAAATGATACGAGAATTGGCTGATGATGAACCTGCTTATAGAAGCTTAACGGTTTCATGGTTTGAACATTCACCTTTATTAGAGATGATTAAATTCATTGCGTCAAAAGGTGCTAAAATGGTAATTACTACCGATCATGGAACAGTTCATGTGAAAGAGCCTACTAAAGTTGTAGGTGATAAAACGGTGAACACCAATCTTCGTTACAAGCAGGGTAGGGCATTGGATTATAATCCGAAGGAAGTGTTTGAAATTAAAAATCCGGCGGATATATTTTTACCAAAACAAAATGTAAGTACCAGATATATTTTTGCCAGGGAGGATAAGTTTTTTGCATACCCAAATAACTTTAATCATTATGTGCAGTATTATAAAAATACATTTCAGCATGGTGGGATTAGTCTTGAGGAATTAATTATTCCATATATTACTTTGACTGCTAAATAATCAACTTTTATTAAAAGAAAAACCCTACATTATTTGTAGGGTTTTTTCTTTTAAATTTCAGGAAAAGGATTTTCAGTATTATTTATAAAAACAAGAATACAAATTTCCAGAATAAAACTTTAGGGTTTGCTTTAGCTTTTTGATATGGGACGCTCAGATTTTTCATGATACAGTATTTTATTGAATGACTACTTTACTTATATTTTTTTTATTACCTTTTATGATTTTAATAAAATAAATTCCTTTAGGCTGGTTGTTTATATTAATCTCCTTTAATCCCTGATTTAATGACATGCTTTCTATAATGTGGTTTCCGTGGTGATCATAAATAAACAATTTTGAACCTTCTTCCTGTTTCATAAAATTGATTGTAAAACTTCCACAGTTTGCTTTTTGTTCAATCTGATGGGTTTGGTTTTTATCCGTAGATAAAACAGAACCTGTAGTAATTGGCTGTTGTATGGTTTTTTTTACAACACTTGTTTTTGTATAACTCCCATTATTTGCTTTCATAACCAATGATTGATATTATATTTTCCTAGTTAATTTCAGGTTTATTCAAAATTACATCAGTAATAAGGCTTTAAACTTATATTTCGTTCGGAGTGATTTTTAAATCGGTAGTCGACAGGATATATATAAATAATTGTAAACCCTTATATTTGATTCCTGATTTGTTAAAATGAATGAAGATTCTTATAAAATAACTTTTGAAACCTGGAATAAAATTGCCGGATTATATCAGGATAAATTTATGGACTTAGATCTCTACAATGATACCTATGACAGGTTTTGTGAGGAAATACTAAATGTTGACGCAAAAGTTTTAGAAATTGGATGTGGACCTGGGAATATTACCAGATACATATTATCTAAACGACCAGATCTTATTTTGGAAGGAATAGATGTTGCGCCAGACATGATTCTACTGGCTCAAAAAAACAATCCGGGCGCTGTTTTTCACGAGATGGATGCCAGAAAAATTGATATGCTAGGTGGTAAATATGATGCAGTTGTTTGTGGATTTTGTATGCCATATCTTTCCAAATCCGGTTTTGAAGCAGGAAGTAGTGGAGATAAATCCTTCGTATATTATCATACAGAAGACTTTTTTTTAGAACAATTAAAACAAAATGAATTTGACTTGATTTGCCTCGATCGTAAAGAATATCCCAAAACTCATTTAGAGATTTCCACGCATTTGATCTTTATCGCGAGAAAAAAATAAGATTCAAAACTTACAAAAAAGGAAATTATTCCTTCACAAATTTAAAATCAGATCGTGCATTTTGATTACTGACGGTGATAAAATACAGCCCCGCCTGCCATTTACTACAATCAATATTTTCAGATTCATTGAACGTCATCAGCTTCTCTTCAATGATTTTGCCGCTGATATCCGTTATTTGAATTTTACTGTTTTCAGAAATAGATGAATTTGTGGAAATTGAAAACCAATCACTGGAAGGATTTGGACTCACAGAAAAAGAATACTTATATTTTAATTCGTTCACAAAAACGGTTATATCCATGGACCAGATACTATCGGCCCATTGTGGGTTATCAATAAATGGATTACGGTTATTCTGGTATTTATAATAAACCGAATCGTTCCTTGCAATTTCTTTAGCGCTAACCGAATCCTGATGATGCCATTGTAAAAGAACATTCATTTCCCAGGGTAAAATAAGTGACTTGTTCGTGGCAGCAGAAGTTGCCCATGTTGCATCTTCCAAATAGTAACGCGTAGTCATATAAAAATAACTACGGGCCAGGTCGCCTTTATATTCATCAATTGGTTCAAAAACTGTACTGCTATAACCCAGGCTGGAACAGTTGCCAAGTTTGCCTCCATTTAAAGTGGTCAAAGTGGGTAAAGCTACATTTCCATAGGGATAATTACTTCGTATACCATTAACTTTTCCATCAGTAGGATAAATGTGAAACAGATCCGATACTGGACCTGTTACAGAATTAAACCAGCTTTGGGGCCACGTGTGTTCCCGATTATAACAATCTCCCTCTACTGCATAATTACCGCATTGATCCGTTACAAATGTAAACTGGTAAGGTGGTGTGCCGCCCGGATTATCGCTATACATATCCCATACTTTTCCGTTTGGTTTAACATCTGTTTTTTTGAAGGCATTCCATAATCCATTATAAGAAATCTGGGTATGGTTTTTAATGATATTGTGTAAAGCTGTTTTTAGAGGATTACCAGTTAAGCCTTGTGCTGAACTATAATAACCCGGAGGGATTTGAGCCAGACATATTGTTGAGAAGAGGCAAAGAGTAAATAGGAACTTTTTCATGTAATGTAATTGTAAACCGAAGATACAAAATTTTAAATAACAATGAAAAGGATGCCTTTTTAGAATTTTATTAATTTTTCCCGTTCCACAAATTTAAATTTCACGTCATGAGAATTAGTGCCTGTGACATCTATTACATACTGATGAACTGTTTTAAAGATTCGGTACTCGGGTACACATGGAACATTCAATTCATTTACCGCCCATTTTTTTATATATAATACATGCCCATTTTTGGTAGAAATTGTAAAATGTCTTAAATAATAAGGGAGTTTTTCATAGGCGTTATTGCTTAAGATCAATTGGCAATCATTTAAATTGGAGGAGTATAAGGAGCTTGATAAATACGAATCATATTGATTTTTTAAGCTAAAGAACGGAAAAATCAACATCAGTGTGATGACGATATAAAAGCTCAATCCTCTAAATAGAAAAGATATATCAAAAAAACGTTCCCTTTGAACATTTGCAAACAGCAAAAGTACCAGGATGATCATTACTATGTTCCATGGCCATATAACTGAATTTGCATCTTTCCCTAATGGCCCAAGCGTTATTAAAATAAAAACATGCATCAGCACCACTAATGGGACAATGATAAAACGTAATGGTTTTACCAATAACAAAATTCCCAGGCTTAATTCAAACCATGGTACAGCGTATCCAAATTTAGTAAGTAGGTATAATTGCCGTTTGGAGAGAATTGCGTCGAATGAACTTACCATCCATTGAAAAGTATCAGGGACAAAAGAATCATTTAATTTTTGTATTCCACTAAATATATATATGAGAGCTACCAGCAGCTGCAATGAAATAAATACGGTTGTATAATTATTAGGTTCATCCACCCTGTATTTAAAAAACAGTAAAACTAAAAGAATCAGGATGTAATTAAAGAACCAGGGTTGTATACGATTTTGATCATCAATACACAGATAAATAGAAAACAGGATCAATAAAAGGCTTGCTATTTTTTTTTGACTCATGAAAGAAGAAATCATTAAAACTATCCATACAATAAGATGAATATAATCATAAGGAGCAGGTACTCCTGAATAATTATCAATGGCTGGTGCTTTAGGGAACATTCTTTCCCCAGCCCATAAATGATGACTTAGGCCAATTGAAACCAATAAGCCAACCAGTGCAGTTAATTTAATAAATTGTAAACGTTGCGTGAGACGCATAATATTTAAAATTTTATTTTCCCACTTCTACCAATATTTTTCATAAGAGCAGGCGAGGGATTTCAAGTATGATTTTGTGTTTCATAACTATGCTAAAATAAAAAAAGAGATAGTGTTATCTCTTTTTAAATTGTAATGTTATGCACAATTATTTTTTAGTAGCAGGTTCTGTAAATTGTTTTCAACCACAGTTGTTTCCTGAATTTAAAAAATAAAACAAAGGGTTATGAACTTTACACTCTTGTTTATAAGTTACAACTTATTAGTTGCTCTAGGCTGCTGCACTTGCGTTTCTTCATCTGCGAGTACATATTTGCCTTTTGCATCAATATTTATTTTTGGAAGCCATTTATTGGTTTCAAAATAATCATAACCGGGTTTCAATGTTTTCCAGAAAGCTATTTTGTTTTTGGGAAATCCAGATTCCAGCATTTTCACATTCTCCGGAGTAAATTTTGCGGGATAAATATCAATATAAACCGGTGTGTTTCTATTTCTTGCTTCAAGGCATAAAACATAAATCTCTTTTATCTTTTCGTCTGTTATTGGTAAACATCCTATGGTCACACAACTTCCATGCATCATAATGGCTCCACCTGCATTCAATCCTTCTTTTAAAATCACATCACTGGAATTCGGGTAATTGACACGCATACTTAAATAATAATCACTGGTGGGATTGAACAAATCAATTTTGTAAAATCCTTCCGGAACCTGGCCATCTCCTTCTTTTCTTTTCGGTCCAAGTTCTCCACTGCTGGCGCAGATATCATAGGTTCTGAAGAGTTGATATCTTACATCTCCTGTATTTTTAAGCCAAATCTCTACTAATTTCTCATGTTTAAACGCTCTCATGTAAATATCAAAGTCCTCCGGATTTACCTTAATTACCTTGAGATCAGATTGCAAATGTGGCCATTTGGTATCATAAGCGTCTTTTACCCTACTGCTTTTTAACTGGCCCGCTTTATAAGCCAGGGTTTTGACCTGTGCTGAAGAAATACCTGCAATAAAAAAAACTAACAACCCAGTATGTATAACATTTTTTATCAGCATCTTATAGTTTTTAAAATAGGGTTAAATTTAAATACTAAAATAATATTTTTTTTGAGATGGTTGTTCTAAAAGTTCTAAAAAATAAATACTTACTTGTAATTATCAGCCTAATCGTGTGGCTCTTATATTTTGATAAAAATGATGTGTTCACTCAGTTTGAATTAGTTACAAAATGTAATAAGCTTAATACCGAAAAAGAGTATTACATCTCTGAAATTGAAAAGAATAAAAAAGAAATTGTTGAATTACAAACTAATAAAAAGAGTCTGGAAACTTTTGCCCGTGAGAAATACCATATGAAACGGGATAATGAAGACGTGTTTGTGTTTGTTCAGAAGTAAGTAAT